>JALZFU010000005.1 GCA_030861385.1 Actinomycetota bacterium | reverse complement strand
TCTTCGTGGTGCCCGCCCTCTACCTGCGCTTCGCCGCGGTTGGCCCGGGGCCGGCACGCGAGGAAGAGCTGGTGGGCGCGTGGGTCGACGGCGAGCCCGAACCGGCGGTCGCGGCGGGCCGCCCGGTCGGCGAGCGCGGGGCGGCGCTCACAGCTCGAGGAGGCTCGTCGCCGAGACCGGGAGACGCGGGCGAGCCGCTGCCGAGTCACTACCGGCAGGTCGAGGCCGAAGAAACGCCCGAGAGAGACGCGGCGGCGGATCGCGAGGGACAGGCTCGTGCGTCCCAGATCGTCGACCCGAAGCGCGGGGAGAACGAGCCGGGTGCGCGGAAACCGCCGGTCTAGCCGGCGCGTCGGCGCCGCGTTGGCCGGACTGCTCGTGGTCGCCGGCCTTTCGCTCTCGGCTTGCTCCGAGGTGGAAACGGAGGCCGCAAGCGGCTACGAGCCCGCCAAGCTCGAGCCGGTGGGCCCCGGGAGCGACCGCAAGCGGGTGACGTTCACCGCCGAGGGGGCCAGGCGGACGGGGCTGCGAACGGCGCCCGTACTGCGGCGCGGGGAGCACACGATCGTCCCGTACGCCGCGCTCGTCTACGACCCCGAGGGAAAGACGTATGTCTACACGAGCCGCGAGCGCTTGTCCTTCGTTCGCGAGGAGGTCGCGGTCGACCGCATCGAGGGCAACCGCGTGCTCGTGGTCGACGGTCCGCCGGCCGGCACCGAGGTCGTGACCGTGGGAGCGGCCGAGGTGTACGGCACGGAGCTCGAGATCTCCGGCGGCCACTGACGGTGCCTCCGGGGATCGCCTGATGCGCTGGATCGTCGGCCGAAGCTTGCGCTTCCGGTGGCTGGTCGTCTTCGCGGCCGCCGCGACGATGGCCTTCGGCTTCGCCCAGATTCCGAGCGCCCAGGTCGACGTGTTCCCCGAGTTCGCGCCGCCGCGCGTCGAGATCCAGACGATCGCGCTCGGGAACTCCTCGCAGGAGGTCGAAGAGCTGGTCACGATCCCGATCGAGGAGCAGCTGAGCGGGCTTCCCGGCCTCGACCAGCTGCGCTCCAAATCTGTCGCACAGCTCTCGGCGATCGAGCTCGTCTTCGAGCGCGGGATGGACGAGCTGCGAGCCCGACAGCTCGTGCAGGAGCGCATCGCGCAGGTGACGCCGACGCTACCGACGTGGGCGAGCCCGCCGTGGATGATGCCGGCGCGGTCGGCGACAAGTCGGATCATGAAGATCGGGCTCTCCTCGGACGAGCTGAGCCTGATCGAGCTCTCGGCGATCTCCTACTGGAAGATCAGGCAGCGCCTGATGCGGGTTCCGGGCGTGGCATCGGTCGACATCTACGGTGAGCGACTCAAGCAGCGGCACATCCAGGTCGATCCGAGGAAGCTCGCCGAGAACGGCCTCTCGCTCGAGCGCGTGATGGAGGTCGGCGCCGGCGCCGTGGACGCCGCCGTCCTGCAGTACACGGAGGGGTTCACCGTCGGCGCCGGAGGGTTCCTCGAGCACGACGGGCAGAGGCTGAACGTCCGGCATGTGCAACCGATCACCGGGCCGAAGGAGCTCGGCGAGGTGCCGATCGCGCGAAGAAACGGCCGGACGCTTCGTCTGCGCGACGTCGCCGACGTCGTGCAAGCCCACCAGCCGGTCTGGGGCGAGGCCGTCGTCAACGGGGGCGACGGCCTCCTCCTGATCGTCCAGAAGTACCGGGGCGCCAACACGATGGAGGTGACGCGCGGCGTCGAGGAGGCCGTGGACGAGATGCGCCCCGGGCTTCCCGGGGTCAAGCTCGATACGACGATCTTCCGGCCGGCGACGTTCATCGAGCAGTCGATCGACAACCTGACGAGGGCCCTTTGGATCGGCGTGCTGCTCGTCGCGGTGATCATCGCCGGATTCCTGTTCGCCTTCCGGACTGCGTTCATCAGCCTGATCGCGATCCCGCTCTCGCTGATCGCGGCCATCGTCGTCCTTGGCCTGCGCGACGTGACGATCAACGTGATGGTGCTCGCGGGGCTCGTGGTCGCCATCGGGGTCGTCGTCGACGACGCGATCATCGACGTCGAGAACATCGTCCGCCGCCTGCGGCAGGCGCGCGCCGAGGGCCGGAGCGTCTCGACCTTCAGGGTCGTTCTCGACGCCTCGGTCGAGGTGCGGACTGCGATCACGTACGCGACCGTGATCAACGTCGTCGCGATCGCGCCGGTCTTCTTCCTCGGGGGCCTCTCGGGCTCGTTCTTCCGGCCGCTCGTCTTCTCGTACGGGCTCGCCGTGCTCGTGTCGATGCTCGTCGCGCTAACCGTCACGCCCGCGCTCTCCCTGATCCTGCTCTCGCGGGGGCGGCTCGAGCATCGCGACCCGCCGCTTCTCCGGGTTTTGAAGCGTGGGTACGGGGCCGCGCTCGAGTGGATCGTACGCACGCCGAGCCCCGCGCTCATCGCCACCGCGCTCTGCATGCTGGCCGGGCTCCTGATCTCCCCGACGCTCGGGTCGCAACTCCTTCCGAACTTCAAGGAGCGCGACTTCCTGATGCACTGGCTGACCCAGCCGTCGACCTCGGCTCGCGAGGAGAAGCGCATCTCCGTTCGGGCCTGCCGCGATCTGCGCGAGATTCCGGGAGTGCGAAACTGCGGATCTCACATCGGGCAGGCGCTGCTCTCGGACGAGGTCTACGGCGTGTACTTCGGCGAGAACTGGGTCAGCGTGAGTCCCGACGTCGACTACGACGACACCCTGGCATCGATCCACCGCACCGTCGAGGGCTACCCCGGGCTCTACCGCGACGTGCAGACGTACCTGCGAGAGAGGATCAAGGAGGTTCTCACCGGGACGAGCGAGTCCATCGTCGTACGGATCTTCGGCCCCGACCTGGACGTGCTGCGGGAGAAGGCGGACGAGGTCGCCGAGACGATCGCGCGAGTCGACGGCGTCGTCGATGCGCATCCCGACTTCGCGGAGAACGTTCCGCATATCGAGGTCGAGGTGAGGCTCGAAGCGGCGCGGCGCTGGGGCCTGAAGCCGGGCGACATACGGCGGCAAACCTCGGCGCTCCTCGCGAGCGAGGAGGTCAGCGACATCTTCTACGGAGGCAAGGCGTACGACGTCCACGTGTGGAGCGTCCCGGCGGCGCGGAACAGCCTGACGAGCGTCGAGGAGCTCCCGATCGACACGCCCGAGGGAGACCAGATCCGGCTACGGCAGGTCGCGGACGTCCGCGTCGCCCCGACTCCGAACCACATCGAGCGCGAGCTCCAGTCGCGCCGAATCGACGTCGGCGCAAACGTGGAGGGACGCGACCTCGCCTCCGTCGTCGACGCGGTGGAAGATCGCCTCGACGGCGTCGAGTTCCCGCGTGAGTACCACGCGGAGGTGCTGGGAGAGTCGACGGAGTTGACCGCCGCCCAGGGTCGGCTACTCGTGTTCGGGATCGCGGCGGCGGTCGCGATCTTCCTCCTCCTTCAGACGGCCTTCGGCAGCCTCCGCCTCGCCGCGCTCGCCTTCGTGCTGCTGCCGACGGCGCTCGTGGGCGGAGTGCTCGCCGTGCGACTCGCCGGCGGCGTGCTCTCGCTCGGCTCGCTGGTGGGATTCCTGACCGTGTTCGGGATCGCAGCGCGAAACGGCATCCTCATGATCAGCCACTTCCAGCACCTCGAGCATCACGAGGGCGAGACGTTCGGCCCTGCCCTCGTGTTGCGCGGCGCCAAGGAACGCCTCGCGCCGATCATGATGACGGCTTCCGCAACCGGCCTCGCCGTGGTTCCTCTCGTCGTCGCCGGAAGCATCCCCGGTCACGAGGTAGAGCACCCGATGGCCGTCGTCATCGTGGGCGGCCTCGTCACGTCGACGATGCTGAATCTCTTCGTTCTCCCCTCGCTCTACTTGCGCTTCGCCCGGCCGGGAGACCAGCTCCCACTTCGCGCGCGGATCCGCTCGGGCGTCGCGAGGCGGTTGCCGCGCGGACGGACTTCCCGCTGATCGGCGCGAGCGGGAACGCGGATCGCGACTCCGAGGACGGCTCCCGGACGATCGATTCGAACGCCGGCTAGTGCTCGGCCGAGGATGACCCGCGCGCTTGCGCCGCGCGCGTCAAAGCCCGTACGCTGCCCGCTCGAGCGCGTCCGCGACTTCCCAGGCTGCGCGCCCGGGCGCGTCGTTCCACGCGTGCACGTGCGAGAACGCGGAACCGCCGACCGCTTGCGCGAACCGAAGAAGGCGGGCATCGATCTCGGGGTCGACGAAGCCGAGCTCGCGACCGGCGACGCCGACGGCGCCCGCTGCGCAGACAGGTCCGCCGGTCCGCCACGGCCCCTGGCAGAAGCCGCGCTCGCGCACGATCTCGGCCGCGCGGAGCAGGACCGGATCTGGATCTGCCCGCGGCTCCGTCGACGTCAGGACGTTCAGGGATTCCGTGGTCAGCGTCGTCACGCGTTTTTCCTCCTTATCTGGGCGTTCGCGTCCTTGTTCGGCGACGGGGTGGAGAACCTTGAACCTGAATCGGGCAGGACTTTGGCGATCGTGCCGGGGGTTCTGCCTCGACCCCGTCCGCCACGTCTTCGCAGACGAGGCGCTTCGCTCCTGGCGCCGACCTCGTGGCGATTCCGGGACGGTAGGTGGGCGAGATGAGAGCGCGGTGAGAGAGCAGCGGCGTTTCTGCTGCTCCGAGGTGGGGAACGAGACGCGGGTGAGGAGGTGACCGATGCCTAGCTGGGCGTGGGTTGTGATCGTCGTCGCAGTGCTCGTCGTGGTCGCGCTCGCGGTCTTGGCGCTCACGAGGAGGCGTCGTACGGAGCGGCTCCGGGAGCGGTACGGGCCCGAGTACGAGCGCACGGTTCGCGAGGAGGGCCGCCGTCGGGCCGCGGAAGCGGAGCTCGAGCGGCGCGAGGAGAAGCGTCGCCGTCTCGACATCGTTCCGCTCTCCGCGGCGGCGCGCGATCGCTACGTCCAATCGTGGCGTGAGATTCAGGCTCGGTTCGTGGACGAGCCGTCCGGCGCGCTCGTCGATGCCGACGGGCTTGTCGAACAGGTGATGCGTGAGCGGGGATATCCGATGGACGAGTTCGAGCAGCGTGCCGCCGACATCTCCGTCGATCATCCCGACGTGGTCGAGAACTACCGCGCGGGGCATGCGATCTACCTCGCGAACGCGCGTGGCGACGCTTCCACCGAGGATCTCCGGCAGGCGGTGATCCACTACCGGGCGCTCTTCGAGGAGCTCCTCGAGACGAGAGACGAAGCGCGAGAGGAGGTCCGCTGATGGACTTGGAGGATGAGCCGCGCGCGACCGAGTCGCGGGGCGCGGTTCCATACGACCCTGAGCGAATCGAAGAAGAGACGGCCGAGGGAGCGGCGAGCGAGGCGACACGCGAGCCCGAGGAGGCACGCGTCGCGCTCTTCGAGCGAGGGGAGCGGCAGGAGGCCGAGGAGAGGTGGCGCGAGATTCAGACGCGCTTCGTGGACGAGCCGCGCGCTTCCGTCGAGGACGCGAACGCGCTCGTCGCGGAGCTCGTCGACCGCCTCGTCTCGAGCTTCACGGCGGAGCGGTCGCGGCTGGAAGCGCAATGGGACCGGGGCGAGGACGTTACGACCGAGGAGCTCCGCCTCGTTCTGCAGCGGTACCGGTCGTTCTTCGGTCGCTTGCTCGAGCTCTGACGAGGAGGCGACGTGGCTGAGCACGAGTCGGAGATGGCGGACATCTGGAGCTATCCAGACGTCGTCGGGCGAGTCGATGTCACCGGATACGACGTGGAGGCGCTCGACGGCGACATCGGCTCGGTCGACGAGGCGACCCTCGACGTCGGCGCGAGCTACCTGGTGGTCGATACGGGGGGGTGGATCCTCGGGAAGAAGGTTCTCATCCCCGCGGGTCTCGTCGAGCGGGTCGATCGCGACGAGGAGAAGGTCTACGTCGCCCGGACGAAGGAAGAGATCAAGGGCGCGCCCGAGTTCGACAAGGACCGATACCGGGACGCCGCCTACCGCGACAGCATCGGGACGTACTACGAGGCCGTGCGGTCGACTCCGGAAGAAGGCGTTTGACGGCCGTGCTCGACCCGGTGGGCGCCGCCGTGTGTGGCAAGTAACAGACTGTTACTTGCACCTCAGTACCGAGGCAGCGTCGGGCCCGAGTAGAGGTCGTACGGGCCTTCGCGGGCGAAGCGTTCGGCGCCGCGGGCGAGCGCGCGCTCGTCGAGCTCGACGCCGAGGCCCGGCGCGAGGGGAACGGGGACGTTCCCCCGCTCAGGCGAGAACGGCCCGCCGGCGACGATGTCCTCGGTCGTCCAGCGGAGAAGCGACTGGCTCGGAAGGTCGAGGTACGGGGTGGCGGCGGCGACGTGGAGGTACGCGGCGGTGGCAATCCCGAGGTCTCCGCTGTAGAACCAGAAGCGAATCCCGCGCTCCTCGCAGTCGGCGATGAGGCGCCGCGTGCCGGCGATGCCGCCGGCGAAGCCGAGGCCGACGACGAGCGTTTCCGGGACCCCGAGCTTGGCCGCGAGCTCGACGTCCGGCGCGTGGGCGGAGAACGGGATCGCGCTCGAGCGCCGAAGCTCGGCCATCGCGTGGAAGCCGGCGACGGGCTCCTCCAGGTTCCCGATCTCGAGCGGCTCGAGAAGGGCGAGCGCCGTCCGCGCCGTCTCCGCCCGCCAGCCCATGTTCGCGTCGAGGCGAAGAAGGCGATCGGGCCCGATGGCCGTCCGGACTTCCCGCGCGAGCCGAACGTCGTCCGCGAGCGAGCGCACGGCCACCTTCCCCTCGAACGCGGGCGAGTCGTGCTCCTCGACCATCCGCGCGCAGTAGGCGGCAACCTCGCTGGGGGCCTGCTCGCGCCCCTCCCGGTAGGCGAAGTACTCGGTGAAGGCGACCTCGCTCCGGCACGCGCCGCCGAGGAGCTCGAAGAGGGGAACGCCGGCCTCGCGTGCGGCGACGTCCCAGAGCGCGATCTCGACGCCCGCGAGCGGGTTTCGGACGAGCACCTTGGCGTCGCCTCGATGGTCGGCGCGCGGCCGTTCGGCGCGCCCGAGCTCGGCGCGGAGCTCGTCCGCGTCACGCCCGACGAGCTCCTGTCCGAGCTCCCCGCGCAGGCCGCCCGCGTCCTCGGGAGCGGTCGCCTCGCCGAGCCCGACGATGCCGTCCTCGGTCGTCACGCGAACCACCGTCCGGTGGATTCCGGCCACGAAGCCGGGCGCCATCGCGTACGGGGCCTCCAGCGGGACGTTCACGGGCCAGGCTTCGAGGCGCGCGATCCTGCTCACGGTGCGAGAATCGTGGCGTGATCGACGCTGCGCGGCTCGTCGAGCTCTCCGCCTCCGGACGCGAGCTCGACGCGGGCGACTGCGCGGAGCTCGCGCGCGCGGTCGGCGCCCTCG
>JALZFU010000284.1 GCA_030861385.1 Actinomycetota bacterium | reverse complement strand
CTCATGCACGTCGTCACCGGGCTCGGCGAGACCGAGTCGTTCCGCTACGCCGACTATGACGCCTACTATCGGCGCCTCCGGCGGCGCTTCGTCGACGCGGTCGAGGCGCGGCGCCCCACCTATCCCTACCCGGTCGAGCACTGCTCGCTCTGCGACTTCCTCTCGCTCTGCAAGGCGCGCTGGGAGGAGGACGACCACCTGACGCTCGTCGCCGGCGTCTCGCGCCTGCAGGTCGAGCGGCTGACGGCGGCCGAGATCGGCACGCTGACCGAGCTCGCCGAGACGGCGCCAGGCACGCGGGTGAAGAGCATGCGGCCGGCGACGCTCGCGAAGCTCCGCCTCCAGGCCGAGCTCCAGCTCCACCGGCGCCGGACGGGCGAGCACCGCGTCGTCCACCTGCCCGTCGAGCCCGACCGCGGCTTCGCGCTCCTGCCCGAGCCCTCGCCCGGTGACCTCTGGCTCGACTTCGAGGGCGACCCGTGGTTCGACCCCGCGCACGGTCTCGAGTACCTAACCGGGTGGGTCGAGCTGGACGCGGACGGCCGGCCCGAGTACCGCTGCCTCTGGGCCCAGGACCGCCCCAGCGAGAAGGAGGCCTTCGAGCGCCTCGTCGACCACCTGGTCGAGCGCCGCCGCCGCTTCCCGGGGATGCACGTCTACCACTACGCGCCCTACGAGCGGACCGCGCTCACTCGCCTCATGGGCGAGCACGCGACCCGCGAGGAGGAGATCGACGACCTCCTGCGCGGTGAGGTGCTCGTCGACCTCTATCGCGTCCTGCGGCAGGCGCTTCGGGCGTCGGTCGCTCGCTACTCGCTGAAGGACGTCGAGGAGCTCTACGGGTTCGAGCGGCGCGCCGACGTCGGAGGCGGGGGCGAGTCGGTGCATGCGTTCGAGACTTGGCTCGAGACCGGAGACGGCTCGCTTCTCGACGGGATCCGCGCCTACAACGAGGAGGACTGCCGTTCGCTCTCCGAGCTGCACCGCTGGCTTCTCGCGCGTCGGCCGGCCGACCTTGGGTGGCGCCTCCCGCCCGACCAGCGCGAGCGGAGCGAGGAGGCGGAGGAGCGCGACGAGGAGCGGGATCGCGTCCGCGAGGCACTCCTTCTCGGCGCCGTCGAGGGCGAGCCGCGCTGGCTCCTCGCCCACCTCCTCGACTACCACAGGCGCGAGTCGCGGCCGCAGTGGTGGGAGTACTTCTTCCACAAGGGGCTGGACGAGGAGGAGCTGATCGACGACGGCGACACGATCGGCGGGCTCGCGCTCGTGGGCGAGCCGGTCCCGGTGAAGAAATCGCTCGCGTACGCGTTCACGTTCCCCTCGCAGGAGCACAAGATCGGCTCCTTCGGTGTCGATCCTGCCACTGAACGTCGTTACGCGGTCACCGTCGACGACGAGCGCGGCACAGTCGCGCTTCGGCGCGCGGCCGCCGAGGCCGACGATCCGCTTCCCCGCGCGCTGATTCCGCCGAGGCCGCTTCCGACGTGGGTGCAGCGGGACGCCGTCCTTCGCTTCGCGAAGCGGCAGGACGAGTACCCGGCCCTCGTCGAAATCCTCGAGCGGCGCCCGCCGCGCGCGGTTCTCGACGGGTCGCTTGCCGACGCCGCGCGGAGCCTGGACCGGAGCTACCTCTTCGTCCAGGGGCCGCCGGGCTCGGGCAAGACCTGGAACGGCGCCCGCATGGCGATCGCGCTGATGAAGGAGAGCCGCAGAGTCGGCGTCACGGCGCTCAGCCACAAGGCGATCAACAAGTTCCTCGAGGACGTCGAGGACGCGGCGGTCGAGCAGGGGTACTCGTTCAACGGTCTGAAGAAGTCGGGCGAAGACGACGCGGCGTACCGCGGACGAGGCTTCATCAAGAACGTCGACGACAACGCGGCGATGCTCGATCCCAACGCCCAGCTCGTCGCCGGAACCTCGTTCCTCTTCTCGCGCGAGGAGCTCGACCGCGACGTCGACACGCTCTTCATCGACGAGGGCGGGCAGTTCGCGCTCGCCGACGCGCTCGCCGTCGGGACTGCGGCGCGCAACCTCGTCTTGCTCGGCGACCCGAATCAGCTTCCGCAGGTCTCGCAGGGCTCGCACCCCGAAGGCGCGAGCGCGTCCGTCCTACGTCACCTCCTGGGAACGGACGAAACCGTCCGACAGGGCATGGGGATCTTCCTCGAAGAGACGTGGCGCCTTCGGCCAGAGGTGAACGCGTTCGTCTCGGAGACGTTCTACGAGGGCCGTCTTCGGCCGGCCGCCGTGGCGTCGGAGCGGTCCGTCGCCGACGGCAACGGGATCCGGTTCCTCCCCGTCCAGCACGTGGGTCACCGGACCGCTGCGCCGGAGGAGGCGGAGGCAGTCGCCGCCGAGATCGAACGGCTGCTCGGAACGCCGTACCGCGAGGCGGACGGCGAACGCCCGCTCGCACCAGAAGACTTCATCGTCGTCGCGCCGTACAACGCCCACGTTCGCTGCCTTCGGCAGAGGATTCGGGAGGCGCGGATCCGGATCGGGACCGTCGATAAGTTCCAGGGCCAGCAGGCGACGGTCGTCTTCTTCTCGCTGGCGAGCTCGTCGGGCGAGGACGTCTCCCGCGGCCTCGAGTTCCTCTTCTCGCGCAACCGGCTCACCGTTGCCGTCTCTCGCGCGCGCTGCCTCGCGTACGTCGTCGCGAGCCCGCGGCTCCTGGAGACGAGCTGCAAGACGGTCGAGCAGATGCGGCTCGTAAACGCGCTCTGCCGGTTCGTAGAGGTAGCGGCGTAACCGGCTCG
>JALZFU010000281.1 GCA_030861385.1 Actinomycetota bacterium | reverse complement strand
CCGCTCCCTCGTACGCGACCGCCGCGCGGGCGTGGCGGAACGGGATCCGGCGGCCGGCACACTCGCCGCAGCGCTCGACCGGCCAGGCGGTGGGAGCTCCGCAGCGAGCACAGAGCGGTGGGCGGATCCGGACGAGCGAGTGACGGCAGGCCGAGCAGAAGAGCGTCTCTCCCGCGCCGCACGCGGCACACCGGGCCGGAAGGACGAGGTCGAGGAACGCCACCAGGCCACGCTAGCTCCGCGAGCCGGGAAAAACGGCACCAGCTCCGCGCCGAAAGACACAAGTAGCAGACTGTTACTTGCTGCTCAGGCGGGGTAGCGGAGGACCGACTCGGCGAGCTTCGACGCGTCGCCGAAGATCCCCGCGACGGCGAGCCCGTCGTCCGGGACGACACTCCCTGGAAGGAGTGCGGCCCGGCGGATCGCAGCCCCGCGGCCGACGTGGCAGTCGGCGCCGATCACTGCGGGCCCTCGGATCTGGACGTCCTTCTCGACGACGACGTTGCAGCCGAAGACGACGGGGCCGTCGACCTGTGCGCCGGCGTTGATCCGGCAGCCGTCCTCGGCCCAGATCCCCGGCGCGATCGCTTCCCCGGGGATGTCGACGCGAACGCGGCCGAGAACCGCGTCCAGGATCGCGTCGCGGAGGGCGTCGAGGTCGCCGACGTCGTTCCAGTAGGACATCGTCGTGTACGCGTAGACGGGCTCGCCGGCGGCGACGAGGGCGGGCCAGAGATCGCGCGCGAAGTCGTAGTACGTCTCGGCGGGGATCCGGGCCAGAAGCTCGGGCTCGACGACGTAGACGCCGCAATTCGCGAGGTCGGACCGCGCCTCGTCGCGGTTCGGGCGCTCCTGGAAGCCGCGGACGCGCGTGTCGCGATCGAGGATCGCGACGCCGTACGACGACGGGTCGTCGACCGGCTTCACCGCCATCGTCGCGAGCGCGGAGGAGCGGCGGTGGTGTCCGAGGAGCGCGGTCACGTCGATGTCGTGGAGCCCGTCGCCCGAGACGACGAGGATCGCCTCGTCCTCCCAAAAGCCCTCGAGCTTCTTCGTCCCACCCGCCGTCCCGAGCAGCTCGGGCTCGTGCGACCAGGTGATCTCCATCCCGAGCTTCGAGCCGTCGCCGAAGTAGCCCTGGGCGACCTCGGGAGTGGCGTGCAGGTTGATCCCGACTTGCCGGACGTCGTGGCGGGCGAGCAGGTTCAGGAGGTGGTGGAGAACAGGGCGATTCGCGATCGGCATCATCGGCTTCGGGAGGAAGTCGGTGAGCGGGCGTAGTCGCGCCGCGTGCCCCGCTGCGAGCACCATCGCCCTCATCGCAAGGCGCTGAAGATCCGATCGGCCTCGCGCAGACTCTCCTCCGAGCCGATGTCGAACCAGATTCCGGGCACGTGCCAGGTGTACACCGGCGTACGGGTGTAGAGCCACTCGACGAGGCGACCGGGTTGATCGGCGTTGTTCCCCTCCGCGACGTAGCGGTGGATGAGCGGCGCGACCTCGCGCGGGTAGAAGTAGAGCGCGATCCCGGTCAACGTGGTCTTCGGGTCGACCGGCTTCTCCTCGAAGAACGTAATCCGCCCGTCCTCGTCGACCTCGATCGCGTTGTAGCTGCGGATCGCGTCGAGGCTACCGACGTCGTAGACGGCGAGGACGGGCGCGCGCCGCTCGCGTCCGTAGCGGCCGAAGTCCGCGAGGTCCTCGCTGAAGAGGTTGTCGCCCGCCACGACGACGACGTCGTCATCGACGGCCGCGGTTCGAAGGACGAGCGCGAGGTCGCCGATCGCCCCCAGCTTGTCCTCGTCGCTCGTCGTCCCGTCGTCGACGACTCGAACCTCGCGCCCACCGGCGTCGTACCCGGCCGCCCACGTCCGGAAGTGGCGGGCGAACTTCGCGTTCGTCACCACGTAGACGACGTCGACCTCGCGGATCGGCGCGAGGCGAGCGAGGACGTGCTCGAGCATCGGACGCCCCGCGACCGGGAGGAGCGCCTTCGGGCGGTCGAGCGTGAGCGGGTAGAGCCGCGTGGCGTAGCCGGCTGCGAGGACGACAAGCTTCACGCCGCGACCGCGGCGCCCTGCGGAAGCGTCTTCGAGTAGGGCGGTCGGTGCACGCCCTCCTCGGTGACGATCGCCGTGATGAGGTCTGCCGGCGTGACGTCGAACGCCGGGTTTCGGGCGCGGAAACGCGCGCTCACCTCGCCGGGGTCCCGTTCCTCGATCGGGATGCCGGCCCCGGTCGCAGTCGCGAGGTCGACCGTCGAGGTCGGCGCGACGACGTAGAACGGAACGCGGTGGTGGCGCGCGAGGACGGCGAGCGTGTACGTCCCGATCTTGTTCGCGGCGTCGCCGTTCGCCGCGATCCTGTCGGCGCCCGCGAGGACGTGGGTCACCTCGCCGCGTGCCATCAGGGCTCCCGCGGCGGCGTCGGCGATCACGCTGTAGGGGATGCCGGCCCGCTCGAGCTCCCACGCGGTCAGGCGGGCACCCTGCAGGAGCGGGCGCGTCTCGTCGACGAAGACGTACCGGAGGAGTCCGCGCGCCCACGCGGCGCGGAGCGCGCCGAGCGCGGTGCCGTATCCGCCGGTCGCGAGGCCCCCGGTATTGCAATGGGTGAGGGCGCGTGCGCCGACGTCGAGAAGGCCGGCCGCGTGCTCGGCCATGCGGCGGCAGCGGTCGACCTCATCGCGGTGGAGCTCGCGTGCGCGCGCGGCGAGCGCGTCCGGATCGGCGCCCAGCTTTCGGAGGTCGCCGATCGCCCACGCGAGGTTGACGGCGGTGGGACGAGACGCGAGAAGGAGGCGGGCCGCCTCGTCGAGGTCATCGCCCCGGGCGGCGGCGAGCGCGTAACCGTACGCGGCCGCGATCCCGATCGCGGGTGCTCCCCGCACAGCGAGCGTGCGGATCGCCTCGGCGACGTCGGCGACCGAGCGGCAGACGAGCTCCACCTCCTCGGCAGGAAGCCGCCGCTGGTCGAGGAGGACGACCGAGTCCGCCTCGAGGCGGACGACCTGCTCGGGCTCTAGATCGCGCTCGGCCGGTCCGCTCACGCTTCCGAAAGATGCGCGCGCATCTTCCGGGACTACGTCCCCTCGTCCCACGAGGCGAGGTAGCGCGCCTGCTCCTCGGTGAGGCGGTCGATCGCGACGCCCATCGTCTCGAGCTTGAGGCGGGCGATCTCGCGGTCGATTTCCTGCGGGACGTCGTAGACCCTCGGTTCCAGGCGGTCGGCGTTCGCGACCATGAACTCCGCCGAGAGGGCCTGGTTCGCGAAGCTCATGTCCATGACGGCGGCGGGATGCCCCTCGGCGGCCGAGAGGTTCACCAGCCGCCCCTCCGCCACGAGGAAGAGCGCCCGCCCGTCCGCGAGCTCGTACGCGACCACGTTCTCGCGGGCCCGGCGCTTCTCGACCGCGAGCTCCTCGAGCGCGGGTATGTCGATCTCGACGTTGAAGTGGCCGGTGTTGGCGAGGATCGCACCGTCTTTCATGCGCTCCATCGCCGCCCGCGAGATCACGTGCTTGTCCCCCGTCGCCGTGCAGAAGACGTCGCCCACCTCCGCCGCACGCTCGATCGGCATGACCTCGTAGCCGTCCATGAGCGCCTCGAGCGCCCGCAGCGGGTCGACTTCCGTCACGATTACGTGCGCACCCATGCCGCGCGCGCGAAGCGCGACGCCGCGCCCGGTCCAGCCGTAGCCCGAGACGACGAACCGCCGGCCGGCCAGGAGCACGTTCGTCGCGCGGACGATGCCGTCGATCGTGGATTGCCCCGTCCCGTAGCGGTTGTCGAACATGTGCTTCGTCCTCGCGTCGTTCACCGCGATGATCGGATAGCCGAGCAGGCCCTCGGCCTCGAGCGCCTTCAGCCGGATGACGCCGGTCGTCGTCTCCTCCATGCCGCCGACGACCTCCTCGAGCTCTCCTCGCCGCTCCTTGTGGAGGATCCCGACGACGTCGGCGCCGTCGTCGATCGTCACGTGCGGGCGGTGGTCGACGGCCGCGTGGACGTGGGAGTAGTACGTCTCGTCGTCCTCGCCGCGAATGGCGAAGACCGGGATGCCGTACTCGGCGACGAGAGCCGCGGCGACGTCGTCCTGCGTCGAGAGCGGATTCGAGGCGCAGAGGACGAGGTCGGCCCCGCCTCCCACGAGGGCACGCGCGAGGTTCGCCGTCTCCGCCGTGACATGCAGGCACGCCGAGATGCGAAGCCCAGCGAGCGGCTGCTCACGCTCGAAGCGCTCGCGGATCGTCGCGAGCACAGGCATCTGGCGCTCTGCCCACCCGATCCGTACGACGCCCTCGGCGGCGAGCGAGAGGTCTCTGACGTCGTGCTGAGGTGTGGTCGTCGCCATGCCGCGCGGCATCCTAGCGGGCGCCCGCCGCGACGGCTCGTTCACGTGGTGTCGGCGCGGCCGTACCGGTCCTCGAGGCGAACCACGTCATCGAGCTCGGGAGTGGAAGCCTCGAGGATGACCGAGTTCTCGAGGGCCTTCCAGCGATGGACGATGCCCGGCGTCAGGTGGTAGGCACGACCGGCGCCGACGACCTCGACGGCCGGCGATCGACCCGGCTCGCCGATCTCGAGCTCGATCCGCCCCTCGTGCACGTAGATGACCTCCTCCTTCTCCCGGTGGAACTGGAGGCTCAGCTGCTCCCCTTTCCGGACATGCAGAACCTTGCCCGAGAAGTGCTTCGTGTGGGCGAAGACGATCTCGTAGCCCCAGGGCTTCTCGACGCGCCTCACCTCAGAGGCGAACCGGTCGAGATCCTCGAGGTTCGCGAGCATGTCGGTCATCGTGCCACCTCGATCGGCGCCGGCCGCCAGTCGGGTCGGCTCGCGAGAAACTCCTCGGCGTGGCGGAGGTCCTTCGGGGTGTTCACGGTGAGCCAGAGCCCCTCGTGGCGGAAGCCCGCGAGCCGCCGCTCTGCAGCGAGCTCTGGGAAGCTCGTAGTCTCGTGGTCGCCGCGCTCGGGAAGCCGCTCGATCGCTTCCTCCTCGAGGACGTAGAGCCCCGCGTTTACCCAGTGGGGGAGCCGGCCGGCCTCGTGGAACCCGACCACCGCGTCGTCGTCTCCGAGCTCGACGACTCCGAACGCGGACGGGAGAGGCGCAACGACGATCGTCGCGGCGGGCGCACGGTTCCGGTGCACGGCAAGGAGGACGTTCGGGTCGACGTCGAGAATCTCGTCTCCGTTCGCCGCGATCACCGGCCCGCTCTCCACCCGCGCGGCGGCCGCCCGCCGAAGCCCGCCGCCCCGGCCGAGCGGCTCTCTCTCCCCGACCGCCACGATCTCGGGCCCGAGGCCGGCGAGCTCCGATTCGAACAACTCCTCCTGGCCGGCTGCGCACGCGACCACGACCCGCTCGACGCCCGCCTCTGCGAACCGAGCGATCGCGTACGCGGCGAGCGGGACGCCGGCAACGTGGACGAGTGGCTTCGGCCGCCCCTGAGCCGCGTTCCCCAGGCGCTCCCCCTTCCCGCCGGCGAGGAGGAGAGCCTCCATCAGATGGCGGTTTCTCGCTCGCGCTCCTCGGTCTCCCGAACGGCGTGGAGAGGCGACGCTGCCCGCCCGATTCCCTCGTAGGCGAACCCGGCTTCGCGAACGGCGTCCGGATCGAGCATGTTCCGCCCGTCGATCACGAGCGGGTTTCGCATCGCCGCTCGAAGCCGCGGCGAGGGGAGTCGTCGCAGGTCGGCCCACTCGGTCACGATCACCGCTGCGTCAGCGCCCGCGACCGCCTCGTCGAGTGTCTCGACGAGTTCGACGCCGCGCATGAGCTTTCGCGCCTCGTCGACGGCGACCGGGTCCCAGGCTCGCACGCGAGCACCTTCGGCGAGCAGGCGCGAGGCCAGGACGAGGCTCGGCGCCTCACGCATGTCGTCCGTGTTCGGCTTGAAGGCGAGCCCGAGGAGGGCGATGCTCTTTCCGCGTAGCGGCCCGAGGTGCTTCACGAGCTTCGCGACGACCCGTCGCTTCTGGAGCTCGTTCACCTCGATAACCGCCGAGAGGAGCTGGAAGTGGTAGCCGGAGTTGGCGGCGAGCTGCTTCAGGGCAAGCGAGTCCTTGGGGAAGCACGAGCCGCCCCAGCCGATCCCGGCTCGCAAGAAGTGCGGACCCAGCCGATGGTCGAGGCCGACGCCGGCGGCGACCTTGGCGACATCCGCTCCCACGAGCTCGCAAACGTTCGCGATCTCGTTGATGAAGCTGATCCGCGTCATCAGGAACGCGTTCGAGGCGAGCTTGATCATCTCGGCGGAGGCGATGTCGGCGCGGAGGATCGGGGTCCCGAGCGGCTCGTACAGCGAGGAGACGAGATCGGCGTCCGCCTCCGTGAATGCGCCGACGACCACGCGGTCGGGGTGCATGAAATTCCGGAGGGCGGTGCCTTCCGCGAGGAACTCGGGGTTCGAGGCGTACCCGACGTGCGCGAGACCGCGAGAGTCGAGCTCGTCGCGGACCTTCTCTCCTGTCCCCACGGGAACGGTGCTCTTCATGACGAGAACGGCGCGCTCGTCGAAGTCAGGGAGCTCGTCGAGGACGTGCCAGACCGCGGAGAGGTCGGCGTCGCCCGAGTACGTCGACGGCGTCCCCACGCAGACGAACGCGACGCGGGCTTCTCGGAAGACGTCCTCGATCGCGAGCGTGAAGCGCATCCGCTCGCGGTTTCGCTCGAGGAGGTCGGCGAGGCCTGGCTCGTAGAACGGGACTCGGCCGGCCTCGAGGTCGGTGATCCGCTCCGGGACGACGTCGCGAACGGTCACCTGATGGCCGAGCTCGGCGAAGCACGCGGCCGTCACGAGGCCGACCCAGCCCGCGCCGATGACGCCGATTGGCTCCTTCGTCCTCACCGTCAGAGTGTAGTCACCGCTTCCCGGAGCGCTACCCGGCGGGCTCGACGAGACGCGAGCCGGAGCCGTCGGGCTCGCTAGCCCGACCCGCGCCGGACGCTGTCCCCTCCTAGCGGCGCAGGGGCTTCAGCCCCTTGGCGATCGCGAGCATCGTCTCGTTCGAGAGGCCGTCGAGGAGCGTGTTCGACACCCAGTAGACGGCGCCGTTCTCCTCGAAGCCGATCATGTGGAGGTGCGAGCCGTTGAAGTAGAGACGGTACTCCCGCGCGCCGATCGTGCGCGTCAGCGTCGGGCCTTCGAGGATCGGCGCTTCCGCCCAGCTCGTCTCCTGGATCCCCCAGTAGTCGGTCGCGAGTGGCCCGTTGTAGACGAGTCGGACACCCTTGTGGTCGTCGTTCACGTCGTAGACGCGGATCGGCTCGAGCGTCGAGAGCTCGGACGACGCCTCGTGGACGGTCGGGACGAGGAGCGGGAAGTCGACCTTCCGCTGGGCCGCCCGCACGAGCGGGGCGGCGGAGCGTGGATCGTGCACGACCTTCGGGGGCTCGTGCTTCGGCGTCGTGTCGCGGGGAATCGGCGCGAGTGTGCCGCCGAACGTCTTGCCGACGATCACGCGAAGCGTCGTCTCGAGCTGGGCGGCGGGTGGTGCCTCCTCAACCGTGGCGTCGCCGAAGAGCTTCGCCAGGTCGCGGGCGGCGTCCTCGGCGTCGGCGATCGCGGGGTCGTACAGGATCTGCGTCTGGAAGTAGTCCTGCCGGGCCGCGTTCCCGCCGTTGAGAGCGCGGTAGCCGCGCTGCGAGAGACGGTAGGCGGCGTCGTCCGCCGCGCCCGCGACGCCGTTTCCGTTCACGACCTCGACCGTCACCTCGGACGGGGCCGGGCCGCGTCGCGCCCCGGCGCGCGGCTTCCGGCCGAGGGCGGCGTTCGCCGCCTTGTCCGGGGCGTCGGGATCCGGGTTCATGAAGGACGCGACCGCCTTCTCGATCTCCTCCTGGGGCGCGAGCACGTCGAAGGACCCGTTGTCCGAGAGGCCCTGGATGCGGACCTGGAAGAAGTTTCCACTCGGGAGCTCGTAGGCGAACCTCGAGTACGCCAGCACCGTCTCGAGCTCGATCGAGCCTCCGCCACCCTGTCCGATCGTGACGCTTCGGGTGATCGTCCCGACGATGCCACGGAGCTTCCAGACCGCCTCGAGGCCGCTGATCTGCTGCTTCACCGCCTTCACGAACTCCTGCTGCCTCGCGTTTCGGTAGAAGTCGTTGTCGGTGTGGCGATAGCGGACGAACCGGAGCGCGTCCGCGCCGTGCAACCGCTGGTATCCCGGGTGGAGGTCGATGGTCGCGTACGTCTCGCCCGGTCCGAGGCCCTCGTTGTCGTTGAAGTAGCGGCGATCGACGTCGACGTAGACGCCGCCGAGCCCCTTGTCGACCACCTTCACGAAGCCGCGGAAGTTGACGGTGATGAAGTAGTTGATCGGGAGGTGGGTGAGCTCGCGAACCGTCTGGATCGTGCCCGCCGGCCCGCACTGGCTGAAGGCCTGGTTGATCCGGCCCTGGCGCGGGCCGAACCCCTTGCACGGCGCGAGGTCGACGTAGAGATCGCGCGGAATCGAGAGCATGGAGATCGTCCTGGAGCGAGGGTCGGCGCGGAGGAGGAGGATCGTGTCCGAGCGGGAATCGTTCGACGCGTCGGGTCCCGAGAAGCGCCTGTCGTAGCCGATCACGATCGCGACCGCGGGCTGGTCGGCGGCCGGAACGGCGTCGAGGATCCGCTGCGCTTCGCGCTCCTCGGGAGTCGAAGGCGCCGTTGCCGCGATCGAGTGCTCCCACCAGAGGGCCACGCCACCCGCGACGCCGCCGACGGCGACCAGGACGGTGACGACGAACCAGAGCAGCATCCTGCCAACGAGGGCGAGACGACTGCGGCGAGGCGCCGCGTAGCGCGAAAACGTCGTGACGGGCTGCGGCGGAAACGCGGGGACGCCGTTCGACGCCCCGCGGCCTGCGCTCCTCTTCAACGTCGTCTTCATAGAGAAATCGCCCGCCGGCGACGCGGCCGAGAATAGCGGAGGGTGAGATCCGTCCTTTCGCCGAACCGGCCGCCTTTCCTCGCGCCGGCGTCGCGCTCGGGAACTCGAGCTAGGACGGGTCGTACGCGAGGTTCGACGCGAGCCAACGCTCCACCTCGGCCACCGCCGTCCCCTTCCGCCTCGCGTAGTCGTCGACCTGGTCGCGCCCGATCCGGCCGACCGAGAAGTAGCGGGCCTCCGGGTGCGAGAGATAGATCCCGCTCACCGCGGCCGCGGGCGTCATCGCGAACGTCTCCGTGAGCTCGAGCCCGACCTCCCGCGCGCCGAGGAGGTCGAAGAGCTTCCGCTTCTCCGAGTGGTCCGGGCAGGCCGGGTAGCCGAAGGCGGGACGGATACCCCGGAACTTCTCGGCGACCAGGTCCTCGCTCGAAAGCGGCGGTCCGGTCTCGTACCATGCGCGTCGCGCGCGCTCGTGCAGGTGCTCGGCGAAGGCCTCGGCCAGACGGTCGGCGAGCGCCTTCGCGATGATCGCGCGATACGGGTCGTGCTCGCGCTCGAAGCGCCCGGCGAGTTCGTCCGCTCCCTCGATGCCGACGGCGAAGGCGCCCACGTGGTCGCCGGCCGGCGCGACGTAGTCAGCGAGCGAGCGGTTCGGACGCCCGTCGCCGAAGTCGGTCTGCTGGCGGAGCATGCAGAAGCGCGCTCCGTCGGCGAGCACGATGTCGTCGTCCTCGGCCCGCGCCGGCCAGAAGCCGTAGACGCCCCGGGCCCGAAGGAGGGCGCCGGCTTCGATCTCATCGAGGAGCTCGCTCGCCTGCGCGTAGAGCTCGCGCGCTGCCGCCCCTTTCTCGGGGTCGTCGAGGAGCGCCGGGAACTTGCCTTTGAGCTCCCACGCATAGAAGAAGAACTGCCAGTCGACGTAGCGCCGGAGCGTCGGGAGTTCGACCTCGACGCGGCGGACGCCTGTGAACGCGGGAACGGGAAGCTCCGCGGTTGCCCAGTCGATCGCGGTTCGGTTCGCGCGCGCGCGCTCGTACGACAAGAGCGGCTTCCGGGCGCGCTCGGCGTGGAGGCCGCGCAGCCGCTCCTGGAGCTCGCGGTTCTCACGGTCGAGCGTCTCGCGCCGCTCGTCGCTCAGCAGGCTAGAGACGACGCCCACCACCCGCGAGGCGTCGAGGACGTGGAGCGTCGGCCTGCCGTAGGCGGGCGCGATCTTCACCGCCGTATGCTGCTTCGAGGTCGTCGCACCGCCGATCAGGAGCGGAAGCGTCATCCGGCGCCGCTCCATCTCCTTGGCGACGTTCACCATCTCGTCGAGGGAGGGCGTGATGAGCCCGGAAAGGCCGACGATGTCGCACCCCTCCCGCTGTGCCGTGTCCAGGATCCGGTCGGCCGGCACCATCACGCCGAGGTCGACGACCTCATAGCTGTTGCACGCCAGGACGACGCCGACGATGCTCTTGCCGATGTCGTGGACGTCGCCCTTCACCGTCGCGAGCACGACCTTCCCCTGCGCGCTCACCGTCGCCCCCGCCTTCTCGCCCTCCATGTACGGCTCCAGGTAGGCGACCGCGCGCTTCATCGCTCGCGCGCTCTTCACGACCTGCGGGAGGAACATCTTCCCCGATCCGAACAGATCCCCCACGATCTGCATCC
>JALZFU010000034.1 GCA_030861385.1 Actinomycetota bacterium | reverse complement strand
GGGGCTTACGCGCTCCTCGCTGGAGCCGCGGCGGGATGGCTCCGCGAGACGCGCGGCTACCTCCGCGCGCAGCGCTACGTCTCGGCCACCGTCTTCATCGGGCTCGGCGTCGCGACCGCGCTTGCCGGCCCGAAGCGCTCGGCGTAGCGTGCTCGCGCGACCGTGCGCTCGACCTCGTCGACGAGCGCGTCGGCGCTCGCGGGGTCGCCGAAGGGCGCTGCGGTGCCGTGTCGGGCGTCGAGCGCCCGGTCGACCACGTTCGGGTCGGCCGTCCGGGCGCGCGCCCACTTCGCCGCGTCGAGCTTCGACACCCAGTCCCCCTTTTCGACGAAGTACCACGCCCGGCAGGCATTCAGGACGCTGTTCTCGCCGGCGACGCCCTCGTTCTCGCGGTGCCAGCGAAGCGACTCGGCGAGGGCGTCCAAGAGCCAGGCTCGCGGTAGCGGGGCGAAGAGCTCGCGCGCGGGCGGCCCGGTGAGCGCTCGCCCGTGCGCGTGCACGATCGCACGGTCGAGCAGGAACCAATGCCCCGGCTCCTCCGCGGGGTCGAACGAGACGCGGAGGGGAATCGCCGCGCCCGTGTTGAGGTTGAGCTCGAACGCGCCGCCGGGTGTCGCACTGGCGACGGCCCCTCGTCGGTAGAGGACGAACTCGAGCGCGCGGGCGGGGCATGGAAGCGACTCGTGGCGAAGCGCGCCGACGAGCGCGGCCTTCGCCTGCTCTCCCACCTCTCGATCGCAGACCGCGAACCGGTCGAGGTCGCTTCGCCCGGGGACGTAGTCGCCGAGGACGCCGGAGCCCGACACGTACACGCCGACGAGGCACTCGGCGAGGACCTTGCGGACTCGGCCGACGAGCTGCCCGTCATAGGCTGCGACGACGTCGGCGCCCATCGCCGGATCGTACGGGTAGAAGCGGGCGTGGGACGAGTGAGAGAGCTTGGCGCGTGGCGCGGCGCTATCCGCGCGAGCGCGCGCCGCATCTGCGCCGGGTCGGGACCCGGCGCCGGGACACCTCGTCCGCCTCACCGGGTGCGCCCCTCGCCGTTCGAAAACCGGCATAGAGAAGGACGACCGCGACGGTGACGAACGCCGCCGTCCGCGCCCCCCCGAGGCCGGCAACGGCGCTTCCTGCGGCGGCGACCGTCGTCCCCGCGACGATGAGCGAGCTGGCGAGCGGCCGCCGGCGGAACGTGGCGACGGCGACCGCCACGACGGCGAGGGTTCCGGCGCTGTTCCCGACGATCGCGAGGAGGCGCGCCGGAAAGAGGTCGAGGTGCGTTTGTGCCTCCGGAATGCTCCCGCCGCCGACGCGACCGACCACGGGCTCAGCGGTCGAGACGCCGACGGCGAGCCCCGCGTAGACGAGCCCGAGCGGAGCAGCCCAGCGTCGGCCCGAGAGGAGGAGCGAGCCGACGCCGAGGAGCGGCGCCGTGAGAAGCCCGCCGCACGCGTAGTACACGCGGAAGGCGGCCTCGTTCCACCCGGCCGCCGCCCCCCAGGCGAGCGCCCCCGAGGCGAGCGCGTACGCGAGGAGCGATGCCGACCAGGCGGCGAGCTCGGGCGCGCGCCGGATGGAGAAACGCCGCGCGAGGTCGCCGGCGAAGCGGAATGCGAGAAGCGCCGCGCCGAACGCGAGCAGGGCTTCCACGGCGGCATCGTACGGCGCCGCTACTCTCACTTCAGGTGCCCGCGAAGCGCCACTTGCTGACGCCGGGACCGACGCCGGTGCCGCCGTCCGTGGTCGCCGCGATGTCGGCTCCGATCGTCCACCACCGCACGCGCGAGTACCGGACCGTCCTCGCTCGCGTGCTCGAGCGCCTCGCGGACGTGTACCGGACCGCCGGGGACGTCCTCCTCTTCACGTCGTCGGGGACGGGCGGGATGGAATCCGCCCTCGCGAACATCTCCTCGCCGGGCGACCGCGTCCTCGTCGTCTCCGCCGGAAACTTCGGCGAGCGGTGGGTCGCCCTCGCAGAGGCGTACGGCCTCGACGCACGCGTCCTTCGCTACGAGTGGGGCGAGGCACCCGCGCCAGACGAGGTCGGCGCGGCGCTGGCGGACGCGGGTGGGGCGAAGGCCGTCTTCCTGACGCAGAGCGAAACGTCGACCGGGGTCGTCGCCGACGTTCGAGAGATCGCCGCGCGCGTCGCCCCGTCGGGCGCGCTCATCGTCGTGGACGCGATCTCGAGCCTCGGCGCCGTGCCGCTCGAGACCGACGGGTGGGGGCTCGACGTCGTCGTTGCCGGAACGCAGAAGGCGCTCATGACGCCTCCGGGACTCGCGACCGTCTCCGTCTCGAAGCGCGCTCTCGAGGCCGCGTCCAATTCCCGCTCGACCCGCTTCTACCTCGACTGGGCGCGCGTCCTCGCGGCGCAGCGGGAAGAGCCGCCGGTCAATCCGTTCACACCCGCGATCTCGCTCGTCCTCGGGCTCGACGCCGCGCTCTCGCTCCTTCTCGAGGAGGGCCTCGAGGTCGCGTTCGACCGGCACGTCCGCCTCGGCCGCGCCTGCCGGGCCGGCGTCAAGGCGATGGGCCTCGAGCTCTTCTCGCCCGACGACGACCGCTCGGCGGTGGTGACCGCGATCCGGATGCCGCCCGGCATCGACGCGAAGGACGTCATCGGCGCCCTCGCCGAGCGGCACGGGGTAACGCTCGAGGGAGGGCGGGGGCCGCTCGCCGGGAAGATCGTGAGGATCGGGCACATCGGCTACGTGGATGTCTTCGACGTCACCGCCGCGCTGACGGCGCTCGAGCTCGTGCTCGCCGACATGGGGTCCGAGATCGAGCGCGGGGTGGCGGCGGCGGTTGCGCTCGAGACGTACGGCGGCGAGGCGCTTCGCGTGTGAGCGCGACCGCGGCGACGCCGCCTCGCGCCCGACCGACGCCCGGGCCGCCTCGGGTTCTCGTCCGGGAGCGGATCGCCGAGGCCGGGGTGGAGCTCCTGCAGCGGCGCTTCCACGTCGACGTCGACCTCGACGGCGACCTCGAGGCGCAGATCGGCGAATACGACGCGATCATCGTCCGAAGCGCGACGCGGCTGACGCGCGAGCTGATCGAGCGCGCCGAGCGACTCAAGGTGATCGGCCGCGCCGGCGTCGGCATCGACAACGTCGACGTGGACGCGGCGTCGGAGCGCGGAATCGTCGTCGCGAACGCGCCGCAGTCCACGGTCGTGTCCGCGGCCGAGCATACGGTCGCGCTCCTCCTCGCGCTCTCGCGGAACATTCCGCAGGCGCACGGTGCCCTGAAGGCCGGCCGCTGGGAGCGCTCCCGCTTCGCCGGACGCGAGCTGGCGGCCAAGACGCTCGGCCTCGTTGGTTTCGGTCGCATCGGACAGCAGGTCGCGCGGCGCGCCGCCGGGCTCGAGATGCACGTCGTCGCCCACGACCCCTACGTCGCGCCCGAGCGCTTCCGGTCGCTCGGTGTCGAGCGCCTTGCGACGCTCGAGGAGCTCCTGGCGAGGGCCGACTTCGTGTCGCTCCACCTCACCCTGACGTCCGAGACGCGCGGGCTGATCGGACGAGACCAGCTCGCCCGGGCGCGGGGCGGCGCCGCTCTCGTGAACGTCGCGCGCGGCGAGCTCGTGGACGAGGACGCGCTCGTCGACGCCTTGCGCTCCGGGAACCTCGCGGGGGCCGCCCTCGACGTCTTCTCGGAGGAGCCGTACTCCGGCCCGCTCCTCGCCCTCGAGAACGTGATCGCGACGCCGCACCTCGGCGCCTCGACCGCCGAGGCGCAGGATCGTGCGGGCGTGATCGTCGCCGAGCAGGTCGCCGCGGCCCTCGAGGGCGGGGTCGTGACGAACGCGGTCAACATGCCTGCTCTCCCGGCCGACGAGCTCGAGCACGTGCGCCCGTTCCTCCCGCTCGCGTCGAACCTCGGCGCGCTCGCGGTCGAGCTCGCCGGCGGAAATCCGACGCGGATCGACCTCACCTACCTCGGCCTTCTCGCCGAGCGGGACACGCGGCTCCTCACGGTTGCCGCGCTGAACGGCGCCTTCAAGGGGCGCGTCGAGCAGCCCGTGAACTACGTGAATGCGCCGCTCGTCGCGCGCGAGCGCGGAATCGAGGTGCGAGAGGAGTCGAGCGCCGCGTCGGCTGACTACACCAGCCTCGTCGGCGTTACCGCGCACGCCCGCGGGGAGTCGTACGCCGTCGCCGGAACGACGATCGGACGCGAGCAGCGACCGCAGCTCGTTCGCGCCCTCGGCTACGAGATCGAGGTCGAGCTCGACCGCCTCATGCTCTTCGCCGTGAACGACGACACGCCGGGGATGATCGGGCGCCTCGGCACGATTCTCGGCGAGGCGGGAGTCAACATCGCGAACATGGCGGTCTCCCGAAACCGGCGGGAGGCGCGAGCTCTCATGGCGCTCTCGCTCGACGCGGAGCCCGCGCCGGACGTCCTCGACCGCCTTCGCTCCGAGCGCGGCTTCGTGGACGCTCGCTTCATCGTCCTCCCGGAGCCGTGAAGGACGCGTGGCCTCCGGCGGTCGAGCGGGTCGCGGCCACGCTCCGTGACGCGCGTGTCGAGGCGCGCGTGCACGAGTTCTCCGCCGGGACGCCGACCGCCGAGAACGCGGCGACCGCGGTCGGATGCAACCTCTCGCAGATCGTGAAGTCGCTCGTTTTCCGCTGCGACAGCCGCTTCCTCCTCGTCATGGTTCCCGGAGACCGACGCGCGGACCGCACCAAGATCGCGACCGCGGCAGGCTGCGAGCGCCTGCGGACGGCCGGCCCCGAGGACGTCGCTCGCATCACCGGGTTCGAGCCGGGCGGCGTGGCGCCGTTTCCGCTCCCCGAGGTCGAGGTCGTGCTCGTCGAGCACTCGCTTCTCGTCCACGATCTCGTCTGGGTGGGCGCCGGGTCACGCCGCCACATGGCCGCCCTCGCTCCTCCCGACCTCGTCCGGCTGACGCGGGCGCGCGCGGTCGACGCCGTCAGCGACAATTCGGAGTAACGAGCGAGGGGGAGGCGCGATGGCCGGAATCGAACGGAGGGCGAACGTCGTCTGGGAGGGCGGCCTCGCGGAGGGGAGCGGGACCGTGACGGGCGGAAGCGGAGCGGTCGACGAGGTTCCCGTCACGTGGGCGTCGCGGGTCGAGGGCGCCGACGGGCGAACGAGCCCGGAAGAGCTTCTCGCGGAGTCGCATGCCGCCTGTTACGCGATGGCCCTTTCCAACAGGCTGAACGAGGCCGGGAACCCGCCCGAGCGCCTCGCCGTGTCCGCCGTCGTCTCGGCCGAGCTCGGCGACGAGGGCTTGCGTGTGACGGCGAGCGAGCTCACGGTCGCCGGCCGCGTGCCCGGGATGGATGCGCGTGAGTTCGAGCGGCTCGCGCAGGAGGCGGAGCGAAGCTGCCCGATCTCGAACGCGCTGAGAGGAAACCTCGACGTCCGGGTAAACGCGAGCCTGGAATCGTAAGGAGGCGGGATGCGGGAGACCGAGAAGATCTGGATGAACGGCGAGCTCGTCGACTGGGCCGACGCGAAGATCCACGTCGGCGCCCACGCGCTCCACTACGGCTCGGGAGTCTTCGAGGGCATCCGCTGCTACGAGACCGAGCATGGGGCCGCCGTCTTCCGCCTGACCGACCACCTGAGGCGGCTCGCGAACTCGGCCCGGCTCCTCCAGATGGAGCTTCCGTACTCCCTCGAGGAGATACGGGACGCGTGCTACGGCGTCATCGCGGCCAACGGCCTCCCGGAGTGCTACCTGCGTCCGCTCGCTTTCTACGGCTACGGTGAGCTCGGAGTGCGCCCGAGCGGCTGCCCCGTCGACGTCGTCGTGATGAGCTGGCCGTGGGGGACGTACCTGGGCGACCACGCCCTCGAGCACGGAGTGCGGGCGAAGATTTCGAGCTGGCAGCGGATCGGCCCGAACGTGATTCCGCACGTCGCCAAGGCGACCGGGGTCTACCTGAACTCGATGCTGGCCGTCGTCGAGGCCGCCCAGGCGGGCTACGAGGAGGCGATCCTCCTCACCGGCGACGGGTACGTCGCCGACGGCTCGGGTGAGAACATCTTCGTCGTCAAGAATGGCCAGCTCTCGACGCCCGACCTCTCCTCCTCGATCCTTCCTGGGATCACCCGGGACACCGTGATCCAGATCGCGCAGGACCTCGGCTACACCGTGGAAGAGACGAACCTGATCCGCGCCGACCTCTACCTGGCCGACGAGCTGTTCATGTGCGGGACGGCGGCCGAGGTGACGCCCGTGCGCTCCGTCGACGATCGCGAGATCGGCGACCCGGGTCCGGTCACGCGGGAGATCCAGCAGGCGTACCTCGAGACGGTGCGCGGCAAGCGCGAGCAGTGGTCGCACTGGCTCGAGTACGCCGAGGAGCCGGAGGTCGTGCCCGGCTCGTAGGGGGTCGTCGCCTGCGAGGAGGAAAGCCGCCTATCCCTCTCACGGAGGGAAGAACGCCTTTTCGAGCACGTAGGACCGTCACGAGAGCGAGCGCGAGGATCCCGAACGGGATCGAGACGCTGATTCCGCGCTCGAGCTCGTCACGCTGGTGTCGCATCGCTCGGGAGACGTGTTCGATCACGTCCGCCTCTTCCTCGGGCGTCACCGGACGCTTCGCGGTGAATAGGTCGTCGGGAATCGTGCGGTCCCAGAAGCGGACAAGTCTGCGCGGCCGGAGAAACATCCCGAGAAAGCAGATCGAGCCGACGAAGACGAGAAGCGCCGACCATGCGAGTACTTCCGGAGGCCCGTCCTCGAACGTGTGGAGCTGGGACCAAAGCGCGATCACGCCTGCCACTTGCGCGGCGAGAACGCGGGAAGCCGTCTCTTCCAGACTCACGAGGCTCTCCTGGAGGATGTGGACGAGTTCCCAGCCGACTCTCGCCCTGCCTCGCAGCTGCGCCACCTCGCGAGCGTAGAGCGGTCGGCGGACACTGCGATACTTGCGCCGATGGCGGACGGCCAGCCGCGCATGGTTTTCCTCGGCTTCGGGAAGTTCGTCCGCTCCGACAAGATCTACGCCCTCGAGCCGATCCGCGGCGAGGAGCGGGGCGGTGGGAAGCGCACGCGCGTCTGGGTGGAAGGGATCGCGGACGCGATCGTTGCCTCGCGGACGGAGCGCTCGATCCTGCTCGAGATGGGCCAGCGGGACGCGCTCGCGACGCCCGTCGTCGACGAGGCGATCGCGCTTGCGAGGCGAATCGTCGAGGACGCCGAGCGCGGGCGCGTCGACCTCGGCGACCTTGGCCGGCGTGCTCGTCGGCTGCTCGAGTCGACCGCCCGCCCGATCGAGGCGGACCGCCTTTTCTGACCAGGTCCTTACACGCGATTTCTTCGCGCGGAGCGTGCACGACGTCGCTCCCGACCTGCTTGGCTGCACGCTCCTCGTCGACGCCGTCGGCGGGAGGGTCGTCGAGGTCGAGGCGTACGACCGCGAGGACCCGGCGAGCCACGGCTATGCAGGGGAGACGGCACGCAACCGCTCGATGTTCGGGCCGCCCGGGCGCGCGTATGTCTATCGCTCCTACGGCATCCACTGGTGCTTGAACCTCGTCTGCGCCGAGCCCGGCCGCGCCGAGGCCGTCCTCGTGCGGGCGCTCGAGCCCACGCACGGCGTGGAGCGGATGTGCGAACGGCGCGGCGTCGGCGAGCCGCGCCTTCTCTGCTCGGGTCCCGGTCGTCTCTGCCAGGCTCTCGCCGTGAGCGGCGTGCACGACGGGCTCGCGCTCGACGAGCCGCCGTTCGCGCTCCGTGCGCCCGCGCATGCGGTCGAGGTCGTCCGGGGCC
>JALZFU010000202.1 GCA_030861385.1 Actinomycetota bacterium | reverse complement strand
GCTCTCGCCCGCCGCAGCCGATCGCGCTCGCCGCCTCGTCGAAGCGGCCGAGGCCGCCCGACTCGCCGGTCAGCGAGACCGCTCGCTCGCCGTGCTAGCGACAGCTGAACTCCCGCCCGAGGACGTTCCGCTTCGCGTGAAGGCCGCCCGCGTCCGCGGCCTCATCGAGGCTCAGAGCGGCGCGCCGGCGGCCGCGATGCGGATCTTCCTCGACGCCGCCTCCGCGATCCATCCGCTCGATCGTCGCGCCTCGCTCGAGCTCGTCACGCTCGCCCAGGAGTCGGCGGGCCTCGGCGGCGAGCGCGACGAGATCGTCGAGTTCGGCGCCTGGGGGAAGAGGTTCGAGGAGCCCGAGACGGTCGAGGAGCAGATCATGCTCGGCCTCGTTCGCGGCTTCGCCGACCTGCTCCTCGGCGACAAGCACCGTGCCGCGCCCTCGCTTGCGCGTGCGACGGATCTCGGCGCAGCGACCGACGACCCGCAGCTCCTTGTCTGGGCGGCGACCGCGGCGATGTTCCTCGGCGAGGATCGGCGCGTCTTCGAGCTCCTGACCCGCGCCGTCTCGGAAGCGAGGACGCGCGGCGCGATCGGCGCGCTTCCCTTCGCCCTCCATCTTCTCGCCGGCGTCGAGCGCCGCCTCGGCAACATGCCGGCCGCCGAGGCTGACGCCGACGAGAGCCTGCGCCTGTCGCGCGAGACTGGACAGGAGGTCGTCGCCGCCGGTGCGCTCTCGACGCTGACGGCGCTCGCTGCCTTCCGTGGCGACGTCGATCGTGCAGAGGCGCTGGCAGCGGAGACGCGAGCTCTTGCGACACCACGTCGACTGGCGGTCGCGCAGGCGGGGATCGCACGCGCGCTCGCCGAGCTCGATCTTGCTCACGGTCGCGCGGAGGACGCACGCGAGCGTCTTCTCCCGCTCTTCGGCGCGCGAGACGAGAGGGTCCGCAACGAGCCCTACGCGCTCTTTTCGACGCCCGTCTACGTCGAGGCAGCGGCGCGCGCGGGGCACACGAGCGGCGCGCTCGCGCAATTGGCCGCCTTCGAGCAGTGGACGGAAGAGGGGGATCTCCGGTGGGCGCGACCGATCGCGGCGCGATGCCGCGCGCTCCTCGCCGGCGACGACCGCGATGCGGAGACGTGGTTCCTCGAGGCGCTCGACCGTCATGAGTCCTATCCCCACCCGTTCGAGCGTGCCCGCACCGCTCTTCTCTTTGGAGAGATGCTACGGCGCGGGCGGCGCAAGAGCGAGGCACGCCGCCACCTCCGCGAGGCGCTCGAGACGTTCGAGGGGCTCGGCGCTCGAGCGTGGGCAGACCGCGCCGCGGCAGAGCTCCGGGCGACCGGGGCGACCGCCCGTCGGCGAGACGAAAGCACGCGCGGCGACCTCACTCCCCAGGAACTGCAGATCGTTCGACTCGTCGCTGAAGGGAAGACGAACCCGGAGACCGCGGCGCAGCTCTTCCTCAGTCCGAAGACCGTGCAGTACCACCTCCGAAAGGTCTTCGCGAAGCTCGGGATCTCCTCCCGCAACGAGCTCGTCCGGCTCGCCGCCGAAGGCGCCGTCCCCGGCGCCGTCGAAGCGACCTAGGACGACGAACCGGCGCTCCGGGCGGTGCGGAGCGGCCAGCCGCAGCGACTAGCCACTTGCCGGATTCGAGCTCGTTACTCGCGCGGGAGGGTTAGCGCAACGCATCGCCGCGAATCCATCGAGAGAAAGGACGCATATGGCCTTGACCGCACACGCAACCCACCACCGAGCAGCGACGCGGCAGTCTGTGAACAGGCTCACCTTCACTGCCACGCTCCACTGCCTTACCGGCTGCGCGATCGGCGAGGTGCTCGGCATGGTCATCGGTACTGCCCTCGCCTGGAGCGACGTGCAAACGATCACGGTCGCCGTTGCCCTCGCCTTCGTGTTCGGCTACTCGCTCACGCTCGTGCCGCTGCTGCGGAGCGGCGTTGTGCTCGCTTCCGCGCTTCCAATCGCGTTCGCGGCCGACACCGTCTCAATCGCAGTGATGGAGATCGTCGACAACGCGTTCATGCTTCTCGTCCCGGGTGCGATGGACGCCGGCCTCGACGCGTTCCTCTTCTGGGGCAGCCTCGCCGCGGCGCTCGCCGTCGCATTCGTTGTCGCGTTCCCCGCCAACCGATGGATGATCGGCCACGGTCGCGGCCACGCGGTCGTGCACGGATCCCATCACTGAGATGGAGGGGATCGCGATCAGCGAGACGTCGCCTGCGCCTCGCTCACGCGCGCGCCGCCGCGCCGACTCGACGAGCGCGCCGGCGCTCGCCCCGACGACGGCGCCTGCGCTCGCCCCACGCAACGGCTCCGGCAAACCAGGCCGGAGCCTCGTGCTCGCCCTGCTCGCGACGACGCAGTTCGTGCTCGTCCTCGACATCACGATCGTGACCGTCGCCCTGCCGACGATCCAACGCGAGCTCGGCTTCCAGCAGGCCGAGCTGCAGTGGCTGGTAACCGGCTACGCCTTGACCTTCGGCGGCTTCCTTCTGCTCGCCGGTCGCGCCGCCGACCTCTTCGGGCGCCGGCGGATGTTCGTCGTCGGCATCCTCCTCTTCGGCACGGCGTCGCTGGGTGCGGGGCTTGCCGTCAACGAACTCATGCTCGCCGCCGCCCGGGCGGGTCAGGGCCTCGCCGGGGCCTTCGTCTCGCCGGCGGCGCTCGCGCTCCTGACGACGACGTTTCGCGAGGGGCGCGAGCGCAATCGCGCGCTCGGCGTCTTCGGGGCGGTCGCCTCGGCCGGCGGGGCGAGCGGCCTCTTGCTCGGCGGCGTCATCACCGAGTGGGCGGGCTGGCGTTGGGTCTTCCTCGTGAACGTGCCGATCGCAGTCGCCGCCGCGATCGCCGCGCCGCGGATCGTCAGCGAGACCCGTCGGCCGACCGTCCGCCGGCTCGACCTTCCCGGCGCGACGACCATCACGAGCGCGCTGCTTGCGCTCATCTACGGCCTCACGCGCGGCGAGCAGGCCGGCTTCGACGACCGCGTAACCGTCGCATCACTGGCGGCCGCGGTTGTGCTGGCGAGCGTGTTTGCGCTAATCGAGCGCCGGTCGGTCGACCCCCTGGTCCCCTTCCGACTCTTCCGGCTCCCCACCCTCGCGGGCACCGACCTGACGTCGTTCGCGGTCAGCACGCTTATTTCGGCCACGCCCTTCTTCCTCAGCCTGTACATCCAGCGCGTCCTCGATCTGACGCCCGTCGAAACGGGGTTCGCCTTCCTCCCGATGGCGCTGACGATCATGGCCACCTCGGCCCTCGCCGCGCGCCTCGCGGCGCCGATCGGCGTCAAGCCGCTTCTCCTCGCCGGGCTCGCCGCGTTGATCGGCGGTTCGCTGTTCCTCAGTCACCTTCCCGTCCGGGGTAGCTACCTGGGCGACGTGCTGCCGGGCATGACGCTGTTCGCGCTCGGACTCGCTCTTTCGTACACGACGACGACAATCGGGGGCACAGCCGGCGTCCCCGACGCCGACCAAGGCCTCGCAGGCGGGCTCCTCAACACCTTCAACCAGGTGGGCGGCGCAGTCGGCCTCGCCGTCCTCGCGACCGTCGCCTCCGCCACCAGCGAGCACTCTCCCGCCAGCACCGACGCCGCGCTCGTCGCCGGCCTGCGCGCCGCCTTCCTCGCCGCTGTCGGCTTCGCCGTACTCGGCGTTCTCATCGCGGTGACGCTCATCCGCGAGCGCGACTGCGAGGAAGAGCTCGCGCGGCGTCAGCGAGACGAAGCGGTGGGACTCGACCCGACGGTTGCGGGCTGCCTCGCGGCATTGCGCGGCCAGGTGATCGAAGAGCGGCCTTGACGAAGTCCCAGCGACAGACGGAATCGGCGCTCGCCCAGCCGACGCAGGAGCCCGTCTGGCCTTGGTCCCCGATCGCCCACCAATCCTCCCGCAGGTCCTTGGAAGTCGGAATCGCGGCTCGGGCAGCGACGATCTCGGCCGCGGCCGCGTGCTCGTAGC
>JALZFU010000193.1 GCA_030861385.1 Actinomycetota bacterium | reverse complement strand
CCTCCCGTACGTCTCCGGGTAGGCATGGACGTCATCCTCCTGAAGGACGTGGACAAGGTCGGCCTCCGCAGCGAGGTCGTCAACGTCTCGCGCGGCTTCATGCGCAACTACCTGCAGCCGCGCCGTCTCGCCGAGCCGGCGACGCCCGCGCGGATCGCCGAGCTCGAGAAGCTCGAGGCGCAGCGCGCCCGCCACGAGGCGCGGAGCTTCGAGCACGCGCAGGAGATCGCGGAGACCCTTCGCAAGACGGTCCTTCGCTTCGAGGTGAACGCGGGTCCACGCGGGACGCTCTTCGGCTCGGTGACGCCGACCGACATCGCCGACGAGCTCTGGCGGACGCGGAAGATCCGCGTCGACCGCCGCAAGATCCACCTAAGCGACCCGATCAAGCGCGTGGGCCGCTACGAGGTTCCCATCGACGTTTTCCAGGACGTCCGCGTCGACGTGAAGACGCTCGTCGTTCCCGAGGGCGGGGAGCTACCGAGCGAGGACGAGCTCGCCGCGTGGGAGGCAGAGGAGGCGGCTGAAGCCGGGGTCGGGGCTGCGGCCGCGCCGACGGGGTCGCCGGAGGCAGCCGAGCTCGCGGGCGAGCCTGGAGAAGCGGACGACGAAGGCGAGGCGACGGCCGGCGAGCCGGACGCGGAGTGGCCGAAACCATCGGAAATCGGGGATTCAGCAGCAGCGCGGCAGGAGCGCGAGACGGCACGCGAGCCGGAGCTGTCGTGACCGGTCGAGCGGCGGGCGGCTGACAGCGCTATCCACGGGCGCTTCCACACGCTGTGGGCGCCCGGGGCGACTTCCCTGCTCTTTGCGAAGGATTTCGTGCCTCGTTTCTCGCCCCTCGCGTGGACGTGGACACACGCGCGTGTGGAGAAGGGGTAGGACGACGCGGACGGCGTCCGGTCGCTCTGCGAACGTACGTTCCCTTTCCCGAGCACATTGGCATGCCCGCTTGTGGACATGTATCCCCGAGACACGAAGCAAGACACGTCTCATACCGTCGCGGCCGCGATGGCCGAGGCAACAGCGCGAACGGCGCCCGTCCCGCCGCAGAACCTCGACGCGGAGGAGTCGGTTCTCGGGGCGATGATGCTCTCGCCCGGCGCGATCGCGGCCGTCAGCGAAGTCCTTGACGCAGACGGCCACGACTTCTACCGCGAAAGCCACGCGAAGATCTACCGAGCCGCGCTCGCCCTCTACGCGAAGGGGGAGCCGGTCGACGCGATTACGCTGGTGGACGAGCTCGACGAGCGGGGTGAGCTCGAGGCGGTCGGCGATTCGGCTCGTATTCACGAGCTCGCGGCGCTCGTCCCCGCGAGCGCCAACGCCCGCCACTACGCCCAGATCGTCCACGAGACATCGATCCTCCGCGGCCTGATCAAGGCAGGCGGCGAGATCGCGCGCCTCGGCTGGGAGCGGCCCGGCGAGGCGACGGGCCTCGTCGACCGCGCCGAGCAGATCGTGTTCGACCTCGGCCAAGAACGCGCGACGAGCGAGTTCGACCACATCGAGAACCTCCTGAAGGAAAGCTTCGAGAGGATCACCGCGCTCTACGAGCTCGGCGCCGAGGTGACGGGCGTCCCCTCCGGCTTTCGCGACCTCGACCGCCTGACGTCGGGGTTCCAGGAGGGAAATCTCGTGATCGTGGCTGCCCGCCCCGGGATGGGGAAGTCGGCGCTCGGGCTCGGGATCGCCGCCAACGTCGCCGTTCGCAGCCAGCAGCCCGTCGCGCTCTTCACGCTCGAGATGTCGAAGGCCGAGGTGACGCAGCGGCTCATGTGCGCCGAGGCGAAGGTCGAGCTGCACCGGCTTCGTACGGGGCGGCTCGCGTCGGAGGACTGGCCGCGGCTGACAGCCGCGTGCGACCGCCTCGCGAAGGCCCCGCTCTACGTCGACGACACCGGCTCGATCACAATGATGGAGATCCGCTCGAAGGCGCGGCGCCTGAAGTCGAAGCACCCCGATCTCGGCCTCATCCTCGTCGACTACCTGCAGCTCATGACCTCCGGCGCGACGGCCGAGAACCGCGTCCAGGAGGTCTCGCAGATCTCGCGCTCCCTCAAGGTGCTCGCGCGCGACCTGAACGTCCCGATCGTCGCGATGTCGCAGCTCTCGCGCGCGGTCGAGCAGCGGCACGACAAGCGCCCGATCCTCTCCGACCTGAGGGAATCGGGCTCGATCGAGCAGGACGCCGACATCGTCTGCTTCATCTACCGCGACGACTACTACAACCCCGAGGACTCGCCCGACCCGGGCGTCGCCGAGGTGATCGTCGCGAAACACCGGAACGGGCCCACGGACAAGGTGAAGCTCTCCTTCATCTCGCAGTACGCGAAGTTCGCCGACCTCGCCGCGGTCTAACCTTCCTCGACGTGCCCGCCACGGTGATCGTCGGCGCGCAGTGGGGCGACGAGGGGAAGGGGAAGGTCGTCGACCTGCTCGCCGAGCACTCCGACGTCGTCTGCCGCTACCAGGGCGGGCCGAACGCGGGCCACACGATCGTCCGGGACGGGGAGACGTTCAAGCTCCACCACGTCCCGTCCGGCATCCTCTACGAGGGGAAGGTCTGCGTCGTCGGGGCGGGGTGCGTCGTCGACCCCGCGCTCCTCGCCCGCGAGCTCGACGGCCTCGAGGGCCGAGGGATCTCGACGCGGGGGCTGCGCGTGTCCGGAAACGCGCACCTGATCATGCCGTGGCACGTGGCGATCGACTCCGCGAGCGAGCGCCAGCTCGGCAAGCTCAAGATCGGGACGACGCGGCGAGGGATCGGGCCCGCGTACGCCGACAAGGCGGCGCGGATCGGCATCCGCGTCCAGGACGTGCTCGACCCGAAGATCCTGCGCCAGAAGTTCGCGACGGCGCTCGCGGAGAAGAACGTCGTCCTCACCCGCGTTTACGGCGGCCAGCCGCTCGCGGTCGAGGAGCTCGCCGAGGAGATGGAGGCGCTGGCGACCCGTCTCCGCCCGTACGTCGCTGACACCTCGCTCCTCGTGGACGAGGCGCTCAGGCTCGAGAAGCGCGTCCTCCTCGAGGGCGCCCAGGGAACGCTCCTCGACCTCGATCATGGAACGTATCCCTTCGTCACCTCCTCGAACCCGACGGCCGGCGCCGCGGCGGTCGGGATCGGGATCGGGCCGACGCGGATCGACCGCGTGATCGGCGTCGCGAAGGCGTACGTAACGCGCGTGGGAGAAGGCCCGCTCCCGACCGAGATCGAGGGCCCCGACCAGGCGCGCGTCCGCGAGCTCGGCGCCGAGTACGGGACGACGACCGGCCGCGAGCGCCGCTGCGGCTGGCTCGACCTGGTCGCGCTTCGCTTCGCCGTTCGCGTCAACGGCCTCACGTCGCTCGCCCTCACGAAGCTCGACGTCCTCTCCTCCTTCGCCGTGCTTCCGGTCTGCATCCGCTACCGGCTGCCCGACGGCTCCGAGACGGAGGAGTTTCCGGCGCACCAGAGCGACTTCCACCATGCGCGGCCCGTCTACGAAGAGCTCGCGGGGTGGGAGGAGCCGCTCGAGGGAGTCGACGACCTCGGCGCTCTCCCCCCGCCCGCGCGCGGCTACATCGCCTTCGTCGAGCGCGCGCTCGGCGTCGAGGTCTGCATGGTGGGGACGGGCGCCGAGCGAGAGCGCGTCCTCGCGTCGCGTTCACTCGCGAGCGTCGCCTGAGGCGTCAGCCGGCGAGGTCGCCCGGCGTGTTGACGTTCCGCAAGGCGGCCGGGTCGACGGGGACGATCCGGGTCCGGAGCTCGCCGAGTGCGTCGCGGAGCGCCAGGTCGCCGGCTTCGATCCGCCGCTCGAGAACGGAGAGCGCCGAGCGGCGGTAGGCGCCCGGGAGAGGCCCGGTCTCCGGCACGGCCGCGTCGACGCCCTCGGCCGCCTCGGCGAGCTCGGCGAGGAGCTCGGCCGTCGCCGTCGGAACGTCGGTCGGAAGGACGACGACGAGCTCGTCGACCGCCGCGCGAAGCGCCGCCGCAACGCCGACGATCGGCGCGCGAACGTCGCTTCCGTCGTCGACGAGCGGGAAGGGAAACGGTAGGCCGTCTTTGGCCTTCCCGACAACGACGACCCGCGAGAAGGCCTCCGCGAGCGTCCGGTGCGCCCGCTCGGCGAGCGTCTCCCCGTCGAGTCGGGCGAGCGCCTTGGGCGACCCGAAGCGCCGGCTTGCCCCGCCGACGAGGAGGGCGCCCGTTACGCCGTCACGCGCCACGGCTCTGAGTAGACGTTCACGCGGCCGTCGCGGACGAAGCCGCAGATCGTGAGGGAGCGGTCGCGCGCAAGCTCGACCGCGAGCGTCGAGGGAGCGCCGACCGCGACGAGGAGCGGGGAGCCGGCCACGGCGGCCTTCTGGACGAGCTCGAATGAGAGGCGGCCGCTCACGCAGAGCGCGTGGCCGTCGAGCGGGAGGAGGCCCTCGGAGAACGCCCAGCCGAGCACCTTGTCCATGGCGTTGTGCCGCCCGACGTCCTCGCGCACCGCGAGAAGCTCCCCGTCGGGCTCGAAGAGCCCGGTCGCGTGGAGGCCCCCCGTCGCGGCGAACGTCCGCTGCGCGGCCCGGAGGCGGTCGGGAAGCGCTGCGACGGTCTCCACCCGCATCCGGAGCGCGCTCGTCACGCGGGCCGCCTCCACCGCCACCGCCTCGAGCGCACCCTTGCCGCAGACGCCGCACGAGGACGTCGTGTAGAAGCTCCGCTTGAGCCGCTCGGGGTCGAATCCGGCCACGGTGACGTCGACCGTGTTGGCCGCCAGGTCCTCCGGGAGCGACGCGGCAGTCGGGCGCAGTCCTTCGGTGAGGAGGAACCCGAGCGCGAGCTCCTCGTCGTGCCCGGGAGTCCGCATCGTCACCGCGACGGCCTCGCCGTTGACGCGGATCTCGAGCGGCTCCTCGACCGCGAGCTCGTCCGGCTCGACGCGTCCCGACGGAAGGCGCAGGACGTGGACCTGCCCGGCGGTGTAGGCGGGCGGCGTCGTCATGGAGGAAGGGTAGTTGCGGCCGCGTCAGGCGCAGAAGTCGCGGGCGAGCGCGAGGTAGGTCTCGGCGCAGCGCGCGGCCGAGCCGAGGTCGACCCACTCGACGAGCGCGTGCGCTCCCTCGCCCGTCGGCCCGTAGAGGACGGTCGGGACTCCGGCCGCGGCGAAGATGGCCGCGTCCGTCCAGAAGGGGACGCCGACGAGCTCGGGCTCCTCGCCCCGGACGGCGGCCGCGTGCCGTCGAAGCGTGGCGACGAGGTCCTCCGCCTCCTCGACCTCGAACGGCTCCCGCGCGAACGTCGTTCGCACCTCCGCCCGAAGCTCCGGATCGGCCGCGGCTGCGCCTTCGATCGTCTCCCGGATCTCGGCCTCGACGCGCTTCGGCGTCTCGCCCGGCACCGTGCGCCGCTCCATCCGGAGGAGGCAGCGCTCCGGGTAGCTCGAGAGCTCCTGCCCGCCCTCGATGAGCGAAGCGTGGAGCGACCCACTTCCGAGCAACGGATGCGACGGACCGGCCTGAAGCGCACGGTCGAGCTCGTCGAGGCCGACGAGGACGCGACCCATCTTCACGATCGCGTCGATCCCGAGATCGGGGCGCGATCCGTGCGCCGCCCGGCCGCGCGCCTCCACGTCGAGCCAGACGAACCCCCGGTGGGCGATGGCGACCCGCTCCTCGGTCGGCTCGGCGACGATGGCCGCGTCGGTGGGCCGCGAGGAAGCGACCGCGGAGGACCCGACGCTAGCCACCTCCTCGTCGGCGACGGCCGCGACGACGACGTCGCCGCGAAGGGCGAGCTCGCGCGCCCGCGCGCCGGTGAGCATGATCGCGGCGAGGCTCGCCTTCATGTCGTAGGCGCCGCGGCCGAACAGACGTCCGTCCTCGATGCGCGCCTCGAACGGCGCCTCCATCCCCTCCACGCCGACCGTGTCCATGTGGGCGTTCAAGGTGAGCGAGCGGCCCTCGCCGGAGCCGTGAGCGACGCCGACGACGTTCCAGCGCCCCGGCGCGATCTCCGCTCGCTCGACGTCCAGCCCCGCATCCTCGAGCCACCTGGCGACGAAGTCGGCGATCTCGCGCTCGCCGGCGCCGCGTGGGACGAGATCGGGGTTCACCGAGTCGATCGCGACCAGCCGGCTTGCGAGGTCGGCCAGCTCGTCGCGCACGCGTGAACCCTAGATCCCAACAGGCTGTGCCGGCGCGCCACAATCGACGCCCACCGCGTGTAGCGCGCCGACGGGCCCCTAGAATCGGCTCCATCGACGTCCTGAAGCTCACCGCGCTCCTCGAGGAGCTCCCGACGGAGCGGACCCGCCTCCTCGACAACCTCGGTCGCGTTCGCCGCGAGGTCGGCCCGATCACCGCGGAGCTCTCGGACGCCGTCGCGGATCGGATGAACATCCGCCGGGGCGAGGTGCACGAGGTCGTCTCCTTCTACTCGTTCCTCCGCGTCCCCACGAGCGCCGTTCGCGTCTGCATCGGCCCGGTCTGTGACTGCATGGGCGCGAGGGAGCTCCTCGCGCGCGAGCAGGAGCACGCGTCCGCGGAGACGCCCGTGCTCCCCGTCGAATGCCTCGGTCACTGCGACCTCGCTCCCGTCCTCATGCGCGGCGAGCTGGTAGAGCCGCCGGTGGTGCACCGAACGAACGAGGGCGCGGTTCTCGGGCTCCACGAGGCGGACGAGCGCCTCGCCGACTACGAGCGGCGGGGCGGCTACTCGCTCCTGCCCTCGCTCCCGGCAAACGATCGGATCGTCGAGGAGCTGAAGGCGTCGGGCCTCGCCGGCTACGGCGGCGCCGGCTTTCCGACTGGCGTCAAGTGGGAGGCGGTCGCCTCCGAGCCGGGGCCGCGCTACGTGGTCGTCAACGCCGACGAGGGCGAGCCCGGGACGATCAAGGACCGGTACGTGATGGAGCGGCGCCCGCACCTCGTGCTCGAGGGGACGCTCGTCGCGATGCGCTTCGCCGAGGCGAGCGAGGGGTTCATCTACCTCCGCGAGGAGTACGCACGGGCCCGAGCCGCCGTCGAGCGCGCGCTTCAGGAGGCGAGCGCAGCCGGCCTCCTGGACGGCCGGACGATCCGCATCGTCGTCGGCGCCGGCGCGTACATCTGCGGCGAGGAGACGGCGATGCTCGAGTCGATGGAGGGCCGGCGGGGGATGCCGCGGCTGAAGCCGCCCTTCCCGAGCCAGTTCGGCTACCTCGGCCGTCCGACCCTCATCAACAACGTCGAGACGCTTGCGCACGTGCCCGCGATCCTGCGACAGAGCGGCGAAGCGTGGGCAGCGCTCGGAACGCGCGGCGCGAAGGGCGTGCGCCTCTGGTCGTTGTCCGGGGCCGTGCGCCGGCCGGGGTGCTACGAAGCGCCGAACGGGGTGACGCTGCGCGAGCTAATCGACGAGTACGCCGGCGGCGCGACCGACGAGATCGCCGCCATCGTCCCGGGCGGGGCGGCGAGTGGGATCCTGCCGCCGCAGGCGCTCGACGTTCCGCTCACGCGTGACGGCCTTCGCGAATGGGGCGCGGGCGTCGGCTCCGCAGGCGTGCAGGTCTTCCCGGCGCGCTACCCCGTCCTCCGCCTCCTCGCCGAGACGATGCGGTTCTTCGCCGAGGAGTCGTGCCAGAAGTGCACGCCGTGCCGGATCGGGAACCGCGGCATGCACCACCTCGTCGAGGAGCTCGGGAACGGGAAGACGGCGATGCCCCGCTGGCAGGTCGAGGAGTGGCTCGACGCGATGGTCCAGACGTCCATCTGCGGGCTCGGCCAGGGTGCTCCCTTCCCGATGCGAAACGCGTTTCGCCACTGGCCGGAGCTCTTCGCGCCGCTCGGCGAGCCCGCGGAAGCGGCCTGACAGGTGCCTCGGTGGGCCGACTTCGCGGAGGCGGCCCCGGAGATCGCGACGCCGGCGCAGGCGCTGCTCGAGCGGTTCCGCTTCGTCTTCACAGGGACGATCAGGCGCGACGGAACCCCGCGGATCAGCCCGGTCGAGGCGCACCTGGTCGGCGGCGCCCTCGTGCTTGTCATGATCCGGGGGACGCTCAAGGCCCGCGACGTTCTGCGCGACCCGCGCGTCGTCCTGAACACACCAGTCGTCGACCCGGCGAATCCCGAGGCCGAGGTCAAGCTCCGCGGCCGTGTCGTCGAGGTCGAGGACGAGGACCTTCGGGAAGCGACGGCCGCGACGCTCGAGGCGGCCAGCGGTTGGCGGCCCGACCCGAGCTGGCACGTATTCTCGCTCGACCTCGACGACGCCGCGCACATCGCGTGGAAGGACGGCGTCATGACGATGACGCGGTGGACCGCCGAGGGCGGGGTCGAGCGGGTCGAGCGCGCCGTCGCGGTCCTCGACGCCCGACGCGAGCGCCGCAGAGTCGAAGACGCGCGCTCGGAACCAGGAACACGCGCGCGCGTCTGACTCCGGGTCCCGACCCGCCCCCCTGCTCGGCGTCCAGCCTACCGCCCGAATTCGCGCGCGTGGTGCGCCGATCGCGCCGTCGCATGGGCTGACTGCGACGAGAGGACGTCAGCCGAGGTCGAGCTCGCTTCTGATCGAGTCGAGATCGGGATCGTCTCGCGCCCACTCGCGCACCTTCTCGGGCTCGAGCTCGCTCGCGCGACGGAGATGGTCGAGCGCGTCCTCGGAGCGCCCCGCGAGCGCCTCGAAGCAGGCGAGGTTGTAGAGGAAACCGGCGTCGTCCGCGTGGCGCTCGAGCGCGTCGCGCATGACGTCGACCGCCCGGGACGGGTCGCCAGCGTCGGCATGCTGCTTCGCCGCGAAGGTGTATTCCCAGCCCGACTCGCGAAACGGCTCACCAGGCCGCCCGCCGATCGCGAGCACCGTCGACCCCGCCTCGCGCGCGACCGCGTGGCGACGAACCTCGGGATCGCGGATGAAGACGAACGTCCCGGCAGGCGCGTCGATCTCCTCGCCGCCGACCGTGAACGTCGCGTGCCCCTTCGCGACGAAGTAGAGCTCCTCGTGTCGGTAGTGAGCCTCGGTGTGGTCTTCGACGATCTCGTCGCCCGAGTTGGCGGCCGTGTACGCGTTTACGCCGAAGGCGTGGATGCCGAGACGGCGCCGGACCGGCCGCCAGCGAAGCGTCTCCGTGACCGGAATCGAGTCGAGCTCGTCGACGTGTGCGCTCTCGTAGGGAGGGTCGCTCACCGCGGCAGCATAAGATGAACGCGATGGCGCGAGTCGTCGACTTCTCGCTGGACGGGAAGACCGTGTCCGCCCCCGAGGGCGAGCTCCTCGTCCACCGCGGCCGCGCGCCACGGCGTCTTCATCCCCACGCTCTGCCACGA
>JALZFU010000156.1 GCA_030861385.1 Actinomycetota bacterium | reverse complement strand
GACGATGCGCGCGCACTTCTTGTACGGGCGGTTCGGCTGCATTCCAGCCTCGTGCATCCCGTACAGCACCCGCCGGTGGACCGGCTTGAGGCCGTCCCGGACGTCGGGGAGCGCGCGCCCGACGATGACCGACATCGCGTAGTCGAGGTAGCTCGAGCGCATCTCCTGCTCGAGCTCGCGCGGCTCGATGCGGCCGGGGCCGAGGGGTCCTGTCTCGAGCTCAGACATCGTTACGCCCTAGACGTCGAGGAAGCGAACGTCCTTCGCGTTCTCCTCGATGAACTGTCGCCGCGGCTCCACCTGGTCGCCCATGAGGACGGAGAACATGAGATCGGCCGCCGAGGCGTCCTCGACGTCGACGCGAATGAGCAGACGGCGGGAGGGGTCCATCGTCGTCTCCCAAAGCTGCTCCGGGTTCATCTCGCCGAGCCCCTTGAAGCGGCTGAGGTGGAGCCCCTCCTTCGCCAGATCGAGCCCGTGCGCCCGCAGCTGCTCGAAGGTCTCCGCCGTCGCCGTCTTCTTGCCGAGCCGAAGCGTGAACGGCGGGAGCCCGCTCGCGCCCGCCACCCGGTCGTACGCAGCCCGAAGGTTCCCGTACTCGGGCGAGGCGACGAGCGCTTCCGTCAGACGCACGTGGCGTGCGGCGCTCGACGCGAGCTCGACCACCTTCAGCCCGAGCTCGCCGTCGGCGCGGTCGATCACGCTGAGCTCGTAGCCGTTCGGCGGCCGCTCGCCGATCACGCGCTCGATCTCCGCGAGCGTGGCGGCGTCGTACTCGACGAGCCGATGCTCGACGACGAACGAGGCCGCCTCCCCGAACGCGGCTGCGAGCTTCGCCCGGTGGTTCTCGAAGGTCCCGAGCGCCTTCACGAACTGCCCGTACCGGTGGACGCTGAGTGCGACGCGGTCGCCGTTTCGATCCGTGATCTCGACGTCCTTCAAGCGCTCGCGGACGAGCAGCTCCTCGAGCTGCGCGTCCTTCTCGAAGTAGAACTCCTGGTTTCCGAGCTTGACCTGGTAGAGAGGCGGAACCGCGATGTAGACGTGGCCGCGCTCGATCAGCTCGGCCATGTTGCGGTAGAGAAACGTCAGGATGAGCGTCCGGATGTGGGAGCCGTCGATGTCGGCGTCCGTCATCACGATCACCCGGCCGTACCGGAGATTCGCGATGTCGAACTCGTCCCCGATCCCAGTGCCGATCGCGGTGATCATCGCCTGGATCTCCGCGTTCGAGAGCACCTTGTTGATCCGGTTCTTCTCGCTGTTGATGATCTTCCCGCGCAGAGGCAGGATCGCCTGGTAGGTGCGGTCGCGCGCCTGCTTGGCCGAGCCGCCGGCCGAGTCTCCCTCGACGATGTAGAGCTCGGCCGACTCGGGATCGCGAAGCGAGCAGTCGGCGAGCTTCCCGGGAAGCGACGAGTTCTCGAGGGCGCTCTTTCGCCGGGTCAGCTCGCGCGCCTTCCGAGCAGCCTGGCGGGCGTTTCGCGCCGCGACCGCCTTTTGGATGATCTGGCGCGCGTCCGTCGGGTTCTCCTCGAGGAACTCGGCGAGCTTCGTGTTCACCGTCTGCTCCACGAGGCCGCGTACCCACGGGTTCCCGAGCTTCGTCTTCGTCTGCCCTTCGAACTGGGGGTCTCGCAGCTTCACCGAGATGATCGCCGCGAGCCCCTCCCGCACGTCTTCTCCCTCGAGATTCTCGTCCTTCTCCTTGAGAAGCCCCTTGTCGCGGGCGTAGCGGTTGAGCGTCCCCGTCAGCGCCGCCTTGAAGCCCGAGAGATGCGTCCCGCCCTCGTGCGTATTGATGTTGTTCGCGAACGAGAAGACGGACTCGACGTACGAGGTGTTCCATTGCATCGCCACTTCCACCGCCCCGAGCTCGTTCTCGCCCTCGAAGTACACGATCCGCTTGTGGACGGCGTCCTTCGCCTCGTTCACGAACGCGACGAAATCGCGGATCCCGCCCTGGTAGTGGAACTCGTGTCGCTCCTCGGTCTCACGGGCGTCGACGAGGACGATGCGAAGCCCTCGCGTCAGGAACGCGGTCTCCCGCAGTCGTTGGACGAGCGTCGGCGACGAGAACTCGAGCTCGTCGAAGATATCGGCGTCGGGGAGGAACGTGATCGTCGTCCCCGTCTCGGCTTTTCCGCACTTGCCGACGACTTGCATCTCGCTCGTCGGCGCGCCGCGCGAGAACTCCTGGCGGTAGACGTTGCCTTCACGACACACCTCCGCGACGAGCCACTCGGAGAGCGCGTTCACGACTGAGACGCCGACCCCGTGCAAGCCGCCAGAGACCTTGTAGCCGTCGCCGCCGAACTTTCCGCCCGCATGGAGCTTGGTGAGGACGACTGTGAGGGCGGGGAGGCGCTGATCTTCCATCACGTCGACCGGGATGCCGGAGCCCCAGTCGCGAACGCTGACCGAGTTGTCGGGGTGGAGCGTCACTTCGACCCGGTCGTTTCGACCGGCGAGCGCCTCGTCGACCGAGTTGTCGACCACCTCGTAGACGAGGTGATGGAGGCCGCGGGACCCGGTCGAGCCGATGTACATCCCGGGACGAAGGCGGACCGGCTCGAGGCCCTCGAGAACCGTGATGTCCTTGGCGGTGTAACTCGTCTCCGTCATGAAAAAAGCCCTGCTCCTGCGAGAGATTCGGGCATGGCTAATTCTACCAGAGAGTCCGGTCGTCCTCCTGCTCGCGACCACGCTCGAGGCTCGCCGCCGCGGCCCGCGCGACGAGAGTACGAAGCTCCTCGTTCTCGATCGACGCCGCGATCTCGGCCGCTGCCGCCCTCGCCTCCGGCCCTGCTTTCGGCACGGTCCTTCGCGAAGTTGGCGCACCCTCGCCGCCGCCACGCTCGGGAAGGCGCCCGACGACGAATCGAAGGCGCGACGGCGCCGTCTCCCCGAGCCTCTCGTCGAGCCTCGACCGAAGCTCCACCTCGAGCTTCGTGAGCTCGAACGCCCAGGTGCTCGAGCTCGTCGTCACGGTAAGCGTCCCGTCGCGGGCGATCCGCGCCGGCCACGCCTGCTCCGCGATCCCCCAGCCGACGGCCTCGGGCCACGCAGCGACGACGTCGGCGATCCTGCCGGCCGGTCCGAAGCGAGAGAGCTGACCGAGGACGGCCTCCCCGATCGTCGTCGGATGCCACGTCACGCGGATCTCACCGCGCCCGGCTCGACGACGAGGACCTGCGCCGGGGTTGCACGCGCGGGGAGCGCATCCTCGGCGGTCGCGGTCACCACTGTTTGACCAGCCGCTGGGAGGCTCGCGACGAGGGATGCTCGCCGCGCTTCGTCCAGCTCGCTCAGGACGTCGTCCAGGAGAAGGAGCGGCGGATCGCCCCGGCTCGCCTCGAGCACGTCGGCCTCGGCGAGAACGAGCGCGAGGACCGCGACTCGTTGCTCCCCTTGCGAGCCGAAGCCGCGGAGGTCACGCCCACCGGCCGAGAGCTCGACGTCGCGGAGGTGTGGGCCGAGGCTCGTCGTGCCGCGAGCGAGGTCGCGTTCGAGTCGAGCAGCGAGCGCATCCACGGTGACCGGCTCGGGGCGGTAGCGAAGCTCGGCGTCTTCGAGCCCCAAGGCCGCGGCCCGAGAGGCGAAAGGCCCCGCGAGCGTCTCGACGAGCTCGGCGCGAGCGCGGTCGAGCTCCACCGCGAGCGCCGCGAGCCGCTCCGACCAAGGCGTCACCGCCGCGAGAGTCGAGACGCCCGCGCGGACGCGACGGAGCGCCTCGTTTCGCTGCGCGAGCGCGCGCGTGTACTCACCGGGAAGCACCGCACGGGCCGGCGCAAGGCGACCGAGCATCCGATCGAAGTAGGTCCGCCGCACGAGCGGCCCGCCCTTGACGACGGCGATCCGATCGGGAACGAAGACGAGCGCCGAGAGGCGGCTGCGAAGCTCGTCGGCGCTCGCGAGCGGCGCTCCGTTCAGCCGCACGCGCTTCGGCTCGCCCGGGACGAGCACGACCTCCACCGCTGCCGGCGAGCCGTGCTCGCTCCCCGTCACCGAAACCCGCGCCGCCGCGGCGCCGAAGCGGACGAGTTGCGCGTCGACGCGCGTCCGTGGCGAGAACGCCTGGCTTCCGACATGAAGCGCCTCGAGCAGGTTCGTCTTGCCGACACCGTTGCCTCCCGTAACGAGGACGAGGCCGGGCTCGAGGTCGAGCTCGAGGGACCCATACGAGCGGTACTCGCGAAGGGAGGCGTGCCGGACGATCAGCGGCCACCACCCGGCGCAGCCTCGCGAGCGCGGGTCAGCCGGCGAGCCTGATCGGCATGATCAGGTACAGGAAGTCGTCGGCGTCGCCCTGGATCAGTCCCGGCCGGAGGGGGCTGATCAGCTTGAGGCGCACCTGGTCGTCGGCGACGGACTCGAGGCCGACGCGGAGGAAGTCGGCGTTGAAGCCGATCTCGAGCGGGTCGGCCCCGTAGCGCACGGGAAGCGACTCGCGCGCCTCTCCGACGTCCTGGGTCTGCGCGGAAACCGTCACCTCGCCTTCCTGGAATCGGAGGCGGAGCGGCGACTTCCGTTGCGCCATGACGGACGTGCGGCGCACGACGTCCAGGAACTCGTCGCGGGGAAGCTCGACCTCGGCCTCGAAGCTCTCGGGCACGAGTTGCTTGTAGTTCGGGAACTGCCCGTCGATGCGACGCGCGGTCAGGACGACGCCGTCCACGGCGAAGACGATCTGGTTCTCCTGCACGCCGATCTCGAGTTCCTCGACGGCGCTCCCGTGCGCGATGCGCGACAGCTCATGCAGGGCGCGTGCTGGCACGATCGCCTCGAGCTCGCGACCCGGGCCTTTCGCGAGCGGAGTCTCCTTGACGCTCAGGCGGTACGAGTCGGTGGCTGCCATGACGAGCTTCCCGTCCTCGAACCGGACGAGGATGCCGGTGAGAACAGGCCGCGACTCATCGCGTGAAGCAGAACGGCTGACCTTCTGCACCGTGTCGAGGAACGCCGCGCGCTCGACGGCGAAACCCTCGGCCGCGTCGATGTCGGGAAGGCGGGGGAAGTCCTCGGCGCTGAACGTGTGGAGGGCGTAGGCCGCGGGCCCGCACGCGAGACGCGCCAGCCCCTCCTCGGCCCGAAACTCGAGCGAGACGCGGCCGGG
>JALZFU010000155.1 GCA_030861385.1 Actinomycetota bacterium | reverse complement strand
CCCGGCCGCGTCTCGCTCGAGTTTCGGGCCGAGGAGGGGCTGGCGCGTCTCGCGTGCGGGCCCGCGGCCTACGCCCTCCACACGTTCAGCGCCGAGGACTTCCCCCGCCTTCCCGACATCGACGCGGTCTGCGTCTCCGGGCCGGGGAGCCGCACGAGTGGAGCCAGCCTGCGTCTCCCGGCCGGTAGCACTTCCCTGCGGGCGCCGGGAGCGCGATTCGTGAGGAGACCCGAAGGCTGCCTGGCCCCGGTCACCCGGAAGCCGTGCTCGTCAGAAGAGGCCTAGGTAGGCCGACATGAGCCGCTCGCCCGCAAAGAGCGCGACGAGCGACCCGAGGGCGAGGAAGGGGCCGAACGGGATCGCCATCTTTCGCGCGGCCGCTCCGTGGCGGACGATGAGGACGACCGCCGCTACCAGGGCCGCGAGCATGCCGAGCATGAGCGCGACGGCGACCGTCTTGCCGAGCGCCGCGCCGAGGAGAAGAGCGAGCTTGACATCGCCCATCCCCATGCCGGCCGGATAAGCGAGGAGGGCGACGAAAAGGAAGAGCGAGGCGCCGAAGGCGGCGAGGATCCATTCGGGGGCGCTCGCCGGCGCGAGCACGATCTGCGCGCCGAGGACGACGACGGTCGCGGGAAGCACGATCCTGTTCGGAAGGATCCGGTGCTCGATGTCGATGGCCGAAAGGACGACGAGGACGGCGGTGAAGAAGGCGGCCACCAGACCGCGTCCGGTGAGACCGAAGCGGGCGATCGAGAGGGCGACGAGGGCGGCGGTTGCGAGCTCCACCGCCGGGTAGCGAAGGGCGATCGGGCGGGAGCAGTGACGGCAGCGGCCGCGAAGGAGGACGTACGAGAGGAGCGGGACGTTGTCACGCGCCCGGATGGTCGTCTGGCACTGCGGGCACTGGGAGCGGCCGCGAACGATCGACGCCCCCCGCGGGAGCCTGGTCGCGACGACGTTCAGGAAGCTCCCGAGCGTGAGCGCCGGGGCGAAGGCGACGAGTCCGAAGGCGAGGTTCACGAACGGGTCGTGTTCCTGAGGACGATGTCGTCGACGAGCCGCCAGTCCTTGGCCGGGTTCTGTGGGAGACGGTTGACCGGGAAGTCGACGTGCAGGCGGCCGCGCGAGCTTGCCGTCGGCCCGTAGTAGGTGAAGACGGCGTCGTTCGTGAGGAAGTCCGCCACCTTCACCGTCGCGCCGGACCCGTCCGTGCGGCGAAGCGCCCACCGCCTCGTCGAGACGGGGATCGTCTGCCAGACGACCGTCGTGCTGACGCCCCCCGACGTCGGGCAGACGGCGGGAAGGGAGACGCGGACCCCGGTCAGGGGAACGGGCGTCGGCAACCCGCCGCTGACCGTCGTGACCGCGGACGCGCAATGCACCTCGCGACGAATCCGCTCCAGAGCGAGCCGCGCGTTCTGCTGCGCCTCGAAGCGGCGGTTACTCTCGGTTTCCGAGCTCGTTCCCGAGACGAGGCCGGAGGCGAGCGCGGTGACGACGACGAGAAAGATCGTCATCACGACGATGAGCTCGACGAGCGTATACCCCGCCGCCGCACGCCCAGCGACCGCCGCTCGACCGCGAGCGCTCATCCGGCTTTCGCGAGCACCTCGCGAAGCGCCCGTTGCGCGAGAGCCTCGCTTCGCTCGCCGAATCCCCACCGCTCCTGCAACCGGCGGTCGAAGGCGATCAGGATGCGGAGGGCGGCCGCACCGTCGCTCCATCCGAACCGAGCCCCCGTGACGACCCAGGCGTGCTGGTAGAGCCAGAAGCGAACGAGCTCGGGAGTCGGCCGCGGCGCCGCGTCGAGCCGCGCTGCCAGGCGGCGGGCACGGTCGGGAAGCGCGAGCTCGTCCTGGGGCTCCTCCGGTGCTCCCTCGACGTGAAAGTCGGGCTTTCGCGTTTGACGGCGCGACGACCCGACCGAGTGCTTGGAAGACGGACGGACGCGCGTTTCGCCCCCCCCGTGACGGCGCGGGGAGCGGGCGTCGGGGACCGCCGACTCGTCCGCCGAAACCTGGACGGCGCGAGTCCCCGCGTACGGAGAGACGTCCTCGGGAAACCCCTGCTCTTCCCCGTCGCCCGCGGGAGCGAGCTCGAGCACGACGGTGGGAGCGCCCGTGTCGAGAACGACGGTCTCGGGCGCCGGATCCTGGCGGCGAACGACGTTCGCCGCGTACCCGTGAACGGATCCCTCGACGCGCCAGGCAAAGCCCGCGTCGGCGAGGATCCCCTTGGCGAAGACGAAGGCCTGCCGGCGGACGTCGGGGACGCTCAGGACGGCGGGCCGGTCACGCCGCGAAGGTGGCACATGAGCGGCCGGATCGCCCGTTTCCGCGGCCGCGAGCGTGAGGGTCGACGTGCCGAGGCCGACGACCACGGCAACGGTGGCCACGCGAAGGAGCGTTCCATGCGGCGGCCGAACCATCTCCGTCATGATCGGCAGGCGAGCCCCGCGGCCGAGCCCCGATCGGGGGAGTGTCGGGCGTCGTTTAGGGCTCGAACCCGAGAGCGGGAGTCGCCGCGACCACGCGAAAGACCGGCTCACGCACGCTCGGTTCAGCGCTCGGCTCGGCGCCCGGCTCCGCGCCCGGCTCGGCGCTCGGCGCCGGAGGCGTCCCCTGCCATCGGAAGGCAGTCCCGGCGAAGGCCTGGAACCACGCCTCCCGCTGCGGGAAGACGTCCGCCGGGACCCGCTGGAGGTGAAGGTGCGGACCCGTCGCGTTCCCCGTCGACCCGACCAGGCCGAGGGGCGCGCCGGCCGCGACGGGCGTCTCGGCGGCAAGCGCCGGCTCGAGGTAGGAGAGGTGGCAGTAGACGTACCTGCGGCCGTCGGTCAAGCGCAGCTTGAGGCCGATGCCGCAGCGGCCGCTGGGCGAGGGAAAGGTCGCCTCGACGACGCCGTCGGCGAGGGCGTAGACGGGCGAGCCCTCGGGCGCCGCGATGTCGACAGCCGGGTAGTCGTGGTGGTCGGAGGGGACGGAGACGACCGTCGGCCCGCCGCCGACCGGGAAGACGTGTCGCTCGGCGGCGAGCTCGCCGTCGCCCGTCTCGGGGACGACGAACGTGACCGTGGGGACGTCCGCCGGTGCCTCGTCCCGGATCGCTTCCAACATGTCCACGGCCTTCGCCAGCCGCTCGGTCGCAAGCGTTAGCCGCCGAAGCGCTTCCTCGTGCGCACGAACGAGATGCGTGACGCGGCGCTCCATCCGGCGAAACTGCGCGTCCGTGAGCTTCGGGTCGCCGGCACGCTGCTCCGCCTCGTACACCTTCGCCTCGAGCCGCTCGACGGCGTCCTCGGCCCGTCCGAGCACCCGCTCCCTCTTAGCGACGAGACGGCGCGCGGACGCAAGCCGCTCGTCGATCGCGTCGACGCTGAAGAGCGCGCCCACCGACCCCGTGAGGAGCACGTCGTCGGCGCCGCTTCCGGTCGGAAGCGTCGCGTCGTAGCCGGCTCCGTCGGCGAAGGCGCGCGCGAGCTCGAGCACCTCGTCCACGTACCAGGAGGCGTGGTTGTACGCGAAGATGGCGCGTGCCAGGTCGTGGTCGGCCCCGGCGGCCGCGAGGTAGCGCGCCGCGGCGAAGATCGCGTCCTCCGCGTTCCACGGGTCGGCCAGGCCGTCTCCGTTCGCATCGACCCCCCAGCGCATCCAGGTCGAGGGAAGAAACTGCATCCACCCGACGGCGCCGGCCGAGCTGGGGCCCATGTTGCGGCCGAAGTCGGACTCGATCTTGTTGATCGCGGCGAGGACTTCCCACGGCACCCCGTAGGCGGCGCCGGCGGAACGCCAGAGGGCAACGAGCTGCTCGTACGAGCGGAGCGTCTCGCCGCCGGGGGGCGGAACGGAGATCGCGCTCGGGACGACGATCGCTCCCGGCGCGTTCGGCTCACGGTGCGACGGGAGCGCAGCCAGCGGAGACGGCAGGGCGAGGACGACCAGCGCGGTCGCCGCGAGCGCCGGCACGAACGTCCTCATCCCGCTCACGCGTATCCGAAGAGGTCGCGATCGAGCTCTCCGCGCATCTGCGTGCTCGACCCGAAGTCGCCCACCTCGACGGCCGGGCCGATCCCGGTCTCGGCCACCTGCTTCCGCCTGAGGGCCTGCTGGAGCTCGAGCTCGAAGTCGTGGCGAACGGTCGCGGCGCTCGCCGCCGTCTCGACGTCGATCACGTTCTCGAGCACGAGCTGCACGAGATGCTGCGAGAAGCTCTGCATCTGGTGGAAGCTCCCGTCTTCGATCGCGTCCGTGATCCCGTCTGCCTTCATCGGATCTCGAATGAGGTCGGCGATTCTCGCCGTGTTCACCATCACCTCGACGGCGGCAACGCGTCCCCCGCTGATCCGCGGCACGAGCCGCTGGCTGACGACGCCGCGAAGGACCGAGGCGAGCACCTGGCGAACGACGACCTGCTTCCCGAGCGGAAAGAACTCGATCAGACGACCGATCGTCTCCCCGGCGTCGATCGTGTGCATGGTCGAGAGGACGAAATGGCCCGACTCGGCCGCGTGGAGAGCTGCTTTCGCAGACTCCTCATCGCGCAGCTCCCCGATCAGGATGACGTCGGGATCCTGACGGAGGACGCGGCGGAGAGCGCCCGGATACGACTCGGTGTCGACTCCGACCTCGCGCTGGTTGATGATGCAGCGATTGTCCTCGTGGACGATCTCGATCGGGTCCTCGATCGTGACGATGTGCTGCTCCCGCGTCCGATTGATCCGGTCGATCATGGCGGCGAGCGTCGTCGACTTCCCCGAGCCTGTCGCCCCGGTGACGAGGACGAGCCCGAGCCGCTCGTCGGCGAGCTTCTGGACGCCCGCCGGCAAGCCGAGGCTCTCGAGCGTCGGCGCGTCGGTCGGGACGTATCGGAGGGCGAACGAGATCGTGCCGCGCTGGCGGAAGCCGTTCACGCGAAAGCGTCCGACTCTCTCGGCGACGTAGGACGTATCGAGCTCGCCGGTCGCGTGGAAAGCCTCGCGCTTGCGCGGCGTCGACTCGGTGACCGCGTCGAGGACGTCCTCCAAGTCGCTCTCGGTGAGATTCTCCCCGGGGAGCGGGACGAGAACGCCGTTCACCCTGACCCTCGGCGGCCCGTTCACCTTCAGGTGAACGTCGCTTCCGCCGCGTTCCAGCGCACGCGTGAGCACGCTCTCAAGCTCCATAGCCTGGCGACTATCGGCGGCGCCGCGGACGGGCTTAACGCACCCATCCGAGCGATCTAGCTGCGCTACGATCTCGCCGCGAGGGGGAGTTCCCGAGTGGCCAAAGGGGACCGGCTGTAAACCGGTTGGCTCCGCCTTCGGAGGTTCGAATCCTCCCTCCCCCATCCGACACTGCGTCGCCGGCCTCCTAGTTGATTGGGCCGCCCTCGACGAGCCACCAGCGGTAGACCGTCCTGTACTCGCGTCCGTAGGCGTGCGCGTAGACCCCGGACTCGAGTGCGGTCCACTCGATGTGCGTCAAGCCACCGGACTCGCGGCAGATCACCTGCCCTTCGGCGTCCAGGTCGAGATCGAAGGCCTCCTCCTGACGCCTCGCGGCGGCGGCCAGGCGCAGCTCCTCGTCGCCGGCGCGGCGCACGTTCGCTTCGAGCGGCTGGCCCTGATCGGCTCGCCCCGCTACCGCGCCAACGGCGCGGTCATCGCGTCGACCGACGTCCGCTTCCTCGAGAGCAGGTTCGCCGAGTGCGGGGAAGGGGACACGCCCGTTGCCGGCTTCTGCTTGCGCCTGCGGGACAACATCGGCGTCACCGTTCGCGCGAGCCGCTTCCGCGACTGCCACGGCTGCGACTTCATCCACGGCGTCCGGAACGCGCGCGTCGCGATCAGGCAGAGCGCCTTCGACCGCGCTGTCCCCGGGCGGTGCGGGCAAAACGTCGAGCTCTGTCATCACCAGGATCTGATTCACCTGGCGGACGGACGCGACTTCGTGATCGACAGGAACCGCTTCGGCCTCCAGTTCTTCGGCGCCGCGCAGGTGTACCTGACGGGAGCATCCGGCGCGTGAGCGTGACGAACAACGTCTTCCTCGGCACCGACCCGCGCGTGCCCGGGATGGTCGGCCCCGTGGGGCTCTGGGTCGGAAACCGGGTCGCGCGCGACGTCCCGCGGTGGGTGTCGATCCGCAACAACACGATCCTGACCGGCGCGCTGCGGACCCTTCGCGGCGATCCGTTCGCCATGCGGAGTTCGATCCTCCTC
>JALZFU010000059.1 GCA_030861385.1 Actinomycetota bacterium | reverse complement strand
TCCCTCGCCACATCGCGATCGGCGGCACGCCGCGCGCGAAGTGCTGCGCGACGTGCGCCTGGTCGGCGGCGAGGAGCGAGAGCCCGAAGCGGCCCGCGGCGCGGAGGAGCTCGTGGAGCGCCGCCTGCCGGCTGACGGCGATGCCGACGAGCGGCGGGTCGAGCGAGAGGGAGATGAGGGAGCCGATCGTCAGTCCGACGCGCTCGCCCTCGACGTCGACAGACACGACGGCGAGGCCCGAGGGGAACGCGCGCATGACGACCCGAAGCGCGTCGCCGAGGGTCGTCAGCGGCGACGCTTGAGGGAGAGCGCGTCCGCGAGCGAGCGCTCGGCGTCGGCCTCGGGCGCCGGAACGCCGTGCAGGATGTCGTCGATCTGGGCGCCGACGTCGCGCAGGTGCTCGAGCGCTCGCCGACGCCGGTCCTCGAGGGCGCGCGTCTCCTCGAGCGTCTCGTCCCGGCGCAAGCGTGATTCCTCCTCGAGGCGCGCGGCCATCGCGTCCGCCGTCTCGCGGACGGCGCGGGCCTCCGCCTGTGCTGCCGCGCGCGTTTGGCTCGCTTCCTCCTCGGCCTGTTTTCGCTGCTGACTTGCGTACGCGTCGACCGCGGTCCGGACGTCGGCTGCGTAGTCGTCGGCTTCGTCTCGTTTCCGGCGAGCCGCCGCCAGGAGCTCGTCCGCTTCCTCCTCTGCCCGTCGCCGCGTCTCCTCGGCCGCCTCCTCGGCGGCGCGGAGAACTCCTGCGACGTGCTCGCCGAGGCTCTCGTAGGCGGAAGCGGTCGGCTGCGCCTCCACTCGGTCAGCCCTCTCGTCGCGGGCCGGGGTGGAGTCGTCGCCGCCGCCGAGCACGGAGACGTCCCTCGATGCCATCGAGCGGCGCGAGTCTACTCAAGTCATCGGTGCCATGCGAGAGGAGTGGCGGCGCCGCCGTCCGGGGCCGGCCATACGCTGGCACCCGTGGAGCGGGAGTGGCCGCAGCGGGCGGTCGCAGAGTTCGTGGGAGCGTTCGCCCTCGTCTTCGTGGGGGCGGGGTCGATCGCCGTTGCGGACGGGCTAGTCGGTGTCGCCCTCGCGCACGGGCTGGTGATCGCGGTCATGGCGTCCGCGGTCGGCCACATCTCCGGCGGCCACTTCAATCCGGCCGTCACGTTCGGCTTTCTCGTCACGCGACGGATCGCGCCGAGCCTCGCGCTCGTCTACTGGGCCGCTCAGGCCCTCGGCGGCGTGCTTGGCGCCCTTCTCCTGACGCTCGTCGTCCCCGACGAGCTCACCGATCCGAGCAAGCTCGGCGTCCCGGCGCTCGGAAACGGCGTCGGCGCGGGCGCGGGGCTCGTGATCGAGGCCGTCCTCACGTTCTTCCTCGTGTGGGTCATCTTCGCGACGGCAGCCGACCCTCGCGGAACCTTCGCCTCGATCGCCGGCCTCGCGATCGGGCTCACGATCACGCTCGACATCCTGATGGGCGGACCGCTGACCGGCGCTGCGATGAACCCGGCACGCGCTCTCGGTCCCGAGCTCGTCGAGGGTGAGTGGGCCGACGCGTGGGTCTGGTACGTCGGCCCGCTCGCAGGCGGCGCCGGCGCTGGACTCCTCTACGAGATCCTCTACCTGCGTCCGATGCGCCCCGTCCCCGTCGGACCGCCTGAGACGGGCGTCGAGGAGCCGGGCGCGGGAGAGGCGGCGAGGTCGTGACGCGACCGCCGTTTACCGCTCTTCGCCCGGGGAAGGTCGGGTGAGCGATGGCCGAGACGGAGCGGCGAGCGGGGACGGGGGAGACGAGGACGGCGGCGCGCGGTCGCGATGCGCCCGGTCAGCCGACGGAGCTCTCGGGCGGCTCGTGGATCGCGGTTCTCAAGCGGACGGTCACGGAGTTTCGGGCAGATAACCTGACCGACTGGGCCGCCGCCCTCACCTACTACGGCGTCCTCTCGATCTTCCCGGCGCTCCTCGCCCTCGTCTCGATCCTCGGCCTCGTCGGGCAGTCGGCTACCGACCCGCTCCTCGAGAACATCGGGACGTTCACGCCGGGCGCCGCCAAGGACATCGTGACGAGCGCGGTCCGGAACCTCGAGAAGAGCCAGGGCGCCGCCGGGTTCGCCTTCGTCGTCGGTCTCGTCGTCGCGCTCTGGTCGGCTTCCGGTTACATCGCGGCCTTCATGCGAGCGGCGAACGCGATCTGGGACGTCGAGGAAGGAAGGCCGTTTTGGAAGACGATCCCGATCCGGCTCGGCGTCACCCTCGTCATGCTCGTTCTCCTCGCGGTGAGCGCCGTCGCGGTGGTCGTCACCGGCCCGCTGGCCGAGCGCGCGGGCGACCTCATCGGTCTCGGCTCGACCGCGGTCACGATCTGGGACATCGCGAAGTGGCCCGTCTTGCTCCTGATCGTGAGCCTCATGTTCGCGATTCTCTACTGGGCGGCGCCGAACGTCCGCCAGCCCGGGTTTCGGTGGGTGAGTCCTGGTGGCGTCCTCGCCGTCCTCCTCTGGATCGTCGCCTCGGCGGCGTTCGCCTTGTACGTCGCGACGTTCGGTTCCTACAACAAGACCTACGGCAGCGTCGCCGCCGTCATCGTCTTCCTCGTCTGGCTCTGGATCTCGAACATCGCCGTCCTCCTCGGCGCCGAGTTCAACGCCGAGCTCGAGCGCGGGCGCCAGATCGAGGCCGGGCATCCCGAAGACGAGGAGCCCTTCCTCCCGCTGCGGGACGAGCCGAAGAAGAACGAGACGTAACCGCGCGTCAGCCGAGCGCCCGCTCGAGCACCGCCTTCGCCTGCTCGAACGCTCGGGGAGTGATCCCGTGGCCCGCCGACTCCTCGCCGTAGCGGACGTCGAGACCTGCGACGGCGAGCCGCTCGCGCGCCGCGCGGCCGAACTCGACCGCGATCATCGTGTCGAGCGTCCCATGAGTGATCGAGACCGGCATCCCCGACCGGGAAGCGAGGTCGAGCTCGAGCCCCGGCACGGTCGGGATGAACCCGCTGAACGCGAGGATCGCGGCCGGCCGCGGACGAGTGGCTGCGAGACCGAGCGAGTACGCCATCACCGCGCCTTGCGAGAACCCGGCGATGACGAGCCGATCCGAGGTGACGCCGGCGCTTTCAACGGCGGCGTCGACCCACCGCGAAAGCCGGTCGAAGGTCGCGGTGAACGTCGGCGGATCGGGGGCACCGACCTCGCGGAGGATGTACCAGTGGGCGCCGCCCGGCGGAAGCGACAGAGGCCCGCGCGGGAGGAAGACGGCGAGTCGGCGCTCCGGATCCAGCGCGTGCGCGAGCGGCTCGAGGTCGTGCTCGTCGGCCCCGCGCCCGTGCAGGACGACGAGCGCGCCCGCCGCCTCGCCGGCGGGCGGCCGAGCGCGGTGCGTCAGGAGATCGAGGCTCACGCGGCGGGAACGCCGTCGTGCCGGAGGAGTTCCTTGAACGCTGCCGCGTTGACCGGCGCTTGCGCGATCCACTCCCGCTCCCCGAGCCCGGGCGGAGCCGGCGAGCGGCCGTTGTTGTTGAACATCGCGTACGCCTGCCGCGCCTCCTTCGCGAGCTCGCGGACCGGCCCGAGCCACTCGCGGAGCTCCTCCTCGCCGTAGAGGTAGTCGAAGCGCTCGGCCGCGGAGCGCCCGCGGACGTTCCACGTCGAGGCGTTGCGGCCGTGGAAGCGGACGTAGAGGGTGGGGCTCGTCAGCGCGAGCACCGTCGGGACGAGGTTCCGCGCATCGGTCTTCGGCGCATCCACGATCACATGCGTCGCTCCCAGGTCCTCGAGGAAGGCGAGCGTCCGCTCACGGTTTTCGTCGTCGAGCCAGCTTCGGTGGCGGAACTCGACGAGCATCTCGTCCCCGCGGAGCTCCTCCTTCGCCCACTCGAGGTACGCGTACGACGCCGGCTTCGAGACGACGTACGACGGGAACTGGAGCAGGATCCCGCCGAGCTTTCGGGCGTTGCGGAAGGGTGTGAGAGCTGAGTGGAAGCGGGCGAAGACCTCGGACCGAAGCTCGCGCGAGGGACGCTCCACCCGGCCGCGCTCGTCGGGCACCGCCCCCTCGCGAAGCTCGGGCGGCAGCTGCTCGAGCTTCACCGGGTGACGCGTCATGAGCGCGAACGCCTTCACGTGGAAGACGAACTCGGGCGGTGTCCGCTCGACCCACTTGGCCACCGTTTCCTCCTCGGGAAGGCGGTAGAACGACGCGTCGAGCTCGACGGTGTCGAATCGCTCGGCGTAGTAGCGAAGGCGCTCCTCGCTCGATCGAGCCGACCGCGGGTACCAATGCTTGACGAGCGAGTCGTCCGCCCACGAGCAAGTTCCGACGCGGACCGACGCGGGCACTGGCTGATCGTAGTCGCCGCCCCGCCTCGCGGGACGCCGCGCGCGGAACGGCGAATGACCGCCGCAGTATGAGCCGCGGGGCCGAGACCGGAGGGCCGCTGACCACCTGCGAGCGACACTCGCTCCTGGCAAGCGGCTAGGACGCGTGAGCCACTCGGACGCGCTCCCATCGCAGATGCGCTGTTTGCTGCCTCCCGGCCAGAAGCAATGGACGCGTGCTCAACGTAAGCGTGTCTCCGTCGATCCTCACGAGACGCTCCTGGGCGACGCCCTCCCAGTTGGGGAACAGGCTCAGCAACACGTGGTGGACGACCGTCTCTCCGTGAAGCTCGTAGCGACCGCAGTACGAGACATACGTCTCGGCGGCTCGCGCCTTTTCCGCGGTGCCCCCGCTCAGAAGGTCTCCGACCTCGAACGGCCTGCGCCCGCGACGCATGATCGCCACGAACACGTATCCATCTTCGGTGTAGGCGATGTAGCCCGACGCGTCCTCGCCGAGGGGGTGGGTGACCTCACCTTCGAGCGTCCTGTTCTCCCACGAGATGAGTCTCCAGGTCCCTACGAGGGGGTTCGACGGCGACAGCTCGACACCCCTCCCAGCACGGTGACAGTTCGGCGCCGGCCGCTTCCCGATCTCTGCGAGGCGGGGCGGCGAGACCGCCTTCGCTCCTGAACAACGCTAGCTCGAATCCACCGGACTCGCGAACGAGGAGCCTTGCCGAGCGCGTTCAAACGCACGATGTGAAGGATCGGTCAGCAACGTTCCTTTCGCGGCGCGCGGCCGGAGGCGCACCTCGTCGCCGGAGGGCGCGGCGTGGGCGTCGTGGCAGTCGGCCCCCGGCGCGACAGCGTTGGGGGGTGCGACGATCCGGTTCGCTCACCCGTCCGAACGAGCAGTTCGAGCCACCGAAATTGCGGTGTCGGCGAAACCCGTCACACGGATTACTTCAACCATGGACCCGAAGGTCGTTGAGATCGACGGCGGCCGCCAGACCGAGGACGAGCGGGTGTTGAGCTGGCGGCGCGAGTGGCTCGAACGCGTTGGATATTGCCGCTCCTCCGCTCTGACGATCGCGGCACGGCGCGACATCGACCTGCACCTTGCGCTCACGCTCGCGCGCGCCGGGTGTCCGCACAACACGGCGCTTCGAATTCTTCTCTGAGCTCAGCGCCGCGAGGCCGTTGCAGGGGGGGTACAACCCGCGTGCGCGGCGGCGGGCCGACGGCGAATACCACGACTACGAGTGCTTCGGCCCGAGCACGATGTTCCGCTTCCGGATCGGAAGGCGGGCTCTCCAGTGGCACATCGCGCTTGGGGCGGACGCCCCACGGTCCCGGGCTCGCGACGCACTCGACGTTCTGGGTTCGGCCGCCGTCCGCTGACACGCCGGGGAGCGGCGACGCAAGAGAGGTTCACGGAGGTTGCCGGAAGGCGCGGCCGCTTCCGGGCTTCAATCCGGGTCACGCTGCCGCTACCTGACTCGGTGTCGGATGACGATGGACTTGCACAGGCACGTCGGGCGTACTCGGGTCGAAGGAACGTCGCGTGACCCTCCGCGCTCTTGTACTGCTTGGCCCCAGCACCGTCCTCGACGTCGCGCGGGCAAGCGATGGCGTGGATTGGGGCAGGTCCGCACGCGAGGTCCGTCGCCCCGAGACCGAGTGGGTTGCGCCCGCTCGTAGCCGCGAGCAAAAGGGTTCCCGTTCCGCGCCCCGATCGCCCGGCCGATGCCGCAGGTGAC
>JALZFU010000124.1 GCA_030861385.1 Actinomycetota bacterium | reverse complement strand
GGACGGAGAGCTTCGAAGGCCCGGGCGGGTCGGTGGCCGACTGCTTCCGGCGGGCAGGGCTCCGCTCGGGAGTCGGGAGCCCGATCCTCGTCGAGGGCCGCCTCTGGGGCGTCGTCGTCGCCGCGTCGGCGCAAGCGGACGGCCTGTCGCGGGAAGCCGAGCATCGCCTCACCGATTTCGCCGAGCTCGCCGCGACGGCGATCGCGAACGCCGAGAGCCGGGCCGAGCTCGCCGCCTCTCGCGCCCGCGTCGTGGCGGCATCCGACGAGACACGCCGCCGCATCGAGCGCGACCTCCACGACGGGACGCAGCAGCGTCTCGTCTCGCTCGCGCTCGCGCTCCGCTCCGCCCAGGCGGCCGTTCCGCCCGACCTTCACGGGCTCAGGAACGAGCTGGCGCAGGTGGCGGATGGGTTGAGGGGCGTCGTGGAGGAGCTCCAGGAAATCTCACGGGGTATCCATCCGGCGATCTTGTCCGAAGGCGGCCTCGCACCGGCGCTGAAGACGCTCGCCCGCCGCTCGGCCGTCCCGGTCGAGCTGAACGTACGCGCCGACGGGCGGCTCCCCGAGCCTGTCGAGGTCGCCGGCTACTACGTCGTCTCGGAAGCGCTGACCAATGCGGCGAAGCACGCTCACGCGTCTGTCGCGTACGTCGACGTCGAGGCGAGTGACGGCGTCCTCGAGCTCTCCGTCCGCGACGACGGCACCGGAGGCGCCGACCCGGCCCGGGGGTCCGGGCTCGTCGGCCTCGCCGACCGCGTCGAGGCGCTGGGAGGGCGAATCGAGGTGGTGAGCCCCGCCGGGCACGGAACCACCCTGCGGGCGACGCTTCCGATCGGCGAGAGCTGACCGCATCTTCCGGTTAACCGGAAGATCGAGATTCGGGCGAGCGGGGAGCGGGGATGGACGGTGGCCATGCAGACAGCGGCCTCGGGTCGATGCATCGTTCTCGCCCATGGAAGCTCTTTCCGCGACCGAATCGGCTCACGCCGACGGGCTGCGCTGGATCGAGGCCGAGAACCTCTCGCACTTCGCCGCCGCGGAAGCGGTCGCCCAGGCGGGAGCGGGTGGCCTACTCCTCTCCGTTGACGTCGCCGAGCTCTTCCTCGGCGTCTGGTCGGCCGGCTGGTGGCAGCGAAGCGGCGTCGTCGTCCTCGCCGCCGTCGGCCTCGCCCTCGTCGCCCGAGCGATCGCTCCGCTGTTCGCGCGAGATCTCGCCTCGTCGGGTCGGCGAACGGAGCGGAGCGACGAGCCGATCGTCGGCCCGATAGCGGCGCGCGACGGCGCGTGCGCGTACTGATCGCGTAGCTCGGCCTCGCGTGCGCGCATCCGACGGAGCGATCAACTCCGACCATCACCCGACGTGCGCATCGACCTTCTCCCCACCCACATAGCGCTCTGCCTCGCGCTTGGGCTCGTCGCGCTCGCTCCGTCGCGGCCGCGGAAGCTCGCCGCGTCGCGGGCGCTCGGCCTCGTGTTTCCAGGGATGATGCTGGCCGCCGGCGTGGCGGCGGTGGTCGCCACGCGGAGCGGTGCCGACACGCTCACGGCGCTCGCGGCCGTCGCGACCCCGGTTCTCGCGGGACTCTCGGGCTGGCTGCTCCGCTGGCGACGTCCATGGGCGACCGCGCTGCTTGCAGGGCTCCTCTACGCCTTGGCGTGGCTAAAGGCAGGGACGCTCGTCGGCGAGGCTGCAGGCGTCCTCCTCATCGCAGGCGCGTGCCTCACGATTGCCGCGCTCCTTCGCGGCCTCGCTTCGCCGCGCACTCTCGCCGCGGGCGTCGTCCTCGTCGCATCCCTCGACGTCCTCTTCGTCTGGGTCCTGGGCGACATGGCGCCGACGATGGCGGCCCTCGACACGATCGCCAGGACCGGCTCTCGCCTCGACGAGACGACGGTGCCCTCGCTCCAGGTCGTGACGCTCGGGCCGTCGATGATGGGGTGGCTCGACCTCCTCGCGCCGGCCCTCGTCGGAACCATGTTGCCCCGCTCGTGGCGGATGAGGATCGTCTGCGCCGGCTCGATCGTCGCCGCCGCCCTCACCTGGGGACTCCTGCACGCCGTCTCGCCGCTCATCCCGGCGACGGTCCCGTCGCTTGCGGGCTTCGCGCCCGTCCTCCTCGGCGCGTTCTACGCGCGGAGTCGGCGCGTGGTCGGCGTCGCTACTGCGTCGCCTTCCTGATCTCGAGCTCGAGCTCCGCGTCCGACCGTGGCGTCGACGGCGGGTGCTTCGCCTCGATCCTGGCATCCGGCCTCGGACACGACGTTCCTCGCCAGGGATCGGAGAGCCGCATCAGGCCCCCGGGAGGCGCGCGAGCCACCGGCGCGCGCGGCCGTTGCCCAACCCGAGCCCGAGCTCGGCATGCGGGGAGCGGAGCTTCACGACCTGGGTCACGTCCTTCACCTCGCTCCACGGGACGACCAACCTCGTCGCCCGGGAAGACGAGCCCGGCCAGCCGGCCGAGGAGGCCGGCGCGGGCGCGCTGGCCACCCGGGCCGAGATGCTCACGGCCGAGTGTCCGCAGCTCCATCCGCCGGTAGGAGGAGCGGTTGGACGAGAGCGGTGGTTCGAGAGGAGAGCGCGCGCGCGCCGCCCTCGGCCGCGAGGTGATCCTCCGTTCGTCCCTCCCCGCCTCCGCCGCCGTGTCGCGCGGTCGGCCGATGGTGGGGGCGACCGGGCGATCGTAGAACGGCGGTATCGGCGCGTGCCCCCACATACGGCGAACCGGGAGGTGACGGCCGGTGGGCGGCGTCGCGATCCCGTTGCTCCTGCTCGTCTTCGCGGCCGGCGCCGCCGCGACGTGGGGGGCAGGTGTGCTCCTCTCCCGCGCGACGGACGCGCTCGACGTCAGGCTCGGCCTCGGCGACGAGCTCGGCGGCATCGTCCTCCTCGCCGTCGCGGGCAGCCTGCCCGAGCTCGCGATCACGGTGTCCGCCGCCGCGCGGGGGAACCTCGACCTCGCGGCCGGGAACCTGATCGGCGGCATCGCGGTCCAGACGATGGTGCTCGTCCTCTGCGACGTCGCCGCCGGGCCGTCGCGCCCGCTGACGTTCCTCGTGGGGAGGTTGACGCCGGTCCTCGAGGGGATGCTCGTCATCCTCGTCGTCTCGGGCGTCCTCCTCGGCGGGCTCCTTTCGCCTTCGACGGCGCTCGCCGGCGTCAGCCCCGCATCGATCGGGATCGTGGTCGTCTGGCTCCTCGGCGTCTGCGTGATCAACCGGGTGGGCAAGGACCCGCGCTGGCGCGTCTCGATGCCGGGGAGCCGGCCCGGGCGCCGGCACCGGCGCGAGCGGCATCCCGAGCGAGCCCACCCGTTCGCGTCGAGCTCGACGCCTCGCGTCGCCGCCCTCTTCGTCGCTGCTTGCGCCGTCACGCTCGTCGCCGGCGTCGCCCTGGAGGTCAGCGGAAATGTGCTCGCCGATCGAGCGGGCGTGAACGGCGTCATCTTCGGCGCGACCGTGCTCGCGACGGCCACCGCGCTCCCCGAGATCAGCTCCGGGATCGCGGCGGTTCGACTCGGCGACAACGCGCTCGCGATCGGGGACGTCTTCGGCGGGAACGCCTTCCAGGTCTCCCTCTTCCTGGTCGCCGACCTCGTGGCGGGCGTGCCCGTGCTCCCCACCGTCGGCACGCTCAACGAGTGGCTCGCCGCGCTCGGCGTCGCTCTCACCGCGGTCTACGCGATCGGAATCGTTGCGCGACCGGAACGGTGCCGCGTGCGCCTCGGGCCAGACTCGATCCTCGCGATCGTGCTCTTCGCGCTCGGCATCGCCGGCCTCTTCGTCGTCCCGCAGTGACGACCAGGACGGCGAGGAGCACCGTCGTTCGGCGCTCCTCGCCTACCGGCTCGCCGACGTCCGGCTACGAGCCGCTCTCGACCTTGTCGCCCGCGGGCGAGAGGACGTACCACTCGGCGCCGAACTGATCGAGACCCTCGCCGTTCGTCTGGCCGGGCTTCGAGTCGCCGGCGTACAGGTAGAGCGGGTGGCCGTTGTACGTGACCTGGAGCGTTCCGTCGCTTCGCTTGCTCGTCGCGAGCTTGGCGGCGACGGCGCCCTTGCTCGCCTTCGGGGCGCCGCTCGTCGTTACGGGCGGCCAGCTGCTCGCGCAGCCTCCGGAGCAGGTGCTCGTCGTTCCCGTGTCTTTCTCGAACAGGTAGAGGGTTCGCCCCTGCCCGTCGACGAGGATGCGCCCGAGGGACGAGCTCGCGACCGCGATCGTGGCCGGACCGCCTGCCGCCTTGGCCGTACCGCCGTTGGAGCTACCGCCGTAGCTGTATCCGCCCGAGCCGTTCCCGGACGAGCCGCCCGACGCGGCCTCTCCCGAGGACCCGCCGCAGCCGGCGGCGAGCACGGCGAGCGCGAGAGCGGCCGCACCGGCTCCGAAGAGTGCAGGCAAGCGTTTCACTGGTACCTCCATCCGTTGTTTAGGGGACGAGCCCCGACCTGGGTCGCGGGCTGCACGGCATACGGCCAGCGTGCGCCGCGCACCGCCCGCGGGGAGTCCTCCGATCGGACGAGGATGGGGACGGACGACCCGCCGACCGGATGACCGCGACGGCGACGCCGAGCGTTCGCGCTAGGTGTGCGAGCGCCGAACGCGGATCGCCGGCAGCCCGCCGACCGCGTCCTTGGTCAGGCGGAGGGTGACCGAGTCGTTCTCGACGCGCGCGACCGCGCCGATTGGGATGGTCACCTCGCGGCGTCCCCAGAGGTGGCCGCGCTCGAGCACGACGTGGCTGATGTCGTCGTTCGCATCGACGAGGAAGCCGTCCACGTGGCCGAGGTGGTGGTCGTCGGACGACGTGACGGCGCTCGTCCGGCGAATCTCGACCTCGCCCTTGGGGATGCGGTCGTAGACGAACGAGACGTGCGGGTCTAGGATCGTCGGGCCGCCGAGCTCCTCGTAGTCGTAGTAGGGGAGGGCGAGCACGTCCTGCACGCCGACGTCCCAGTCCGGGTCGTCGATCGAGAACTGCGTCGGCCCCAGGTACGCGAACTCCTCCACGGGATCGAGGTGGCGCACGTCCTCCACCGTGCAGGCCAGCGCGATGCCGGGAGACGAGCCGTCGCCGTTCGCCACGAGGTCGACCGGGACGAGCCGGGCGAGGTGGTGGCGGTGGTGCGGCTCGACGACGAGATGCGTGACGCGACGCCTGGTGGGATCGACCACGACGTCGGCGAGCTCGCCGAACGGGCCGTCGGTGCACCGGATGGGTGTGCCGAGCTCGAGGCGCACGGCTACGCCGCCTCCACGGTGCGGGGCTTGGGATCCTCGTCCTCGATCTCGCGATGCGCGATGCCGGCGGCGGCGTACGCGTCCGGCTCGTCGAGCGTCTCGTGCTCGACGAGCGCGTGGGCGAGCGCGTCGAGCTCGGCGCGGTGCTGGCGAAGAAGCGTCGTCACCTCGGCGTGCGCGCTCTCCACGAGCCGGCGAACCTCCGAATCGACGATCTTCTGCGTGTTCTCCGAGGTCTGTGCGACTCCGAGGAGGAGCGGGCCGCGGTCGTCGGTCGGGAGGACGGCAATCGGGCCGACCGCAGTGCTCATGCCCCAGCGGCCGACCATCTGGCGCGCGATCTCGGTGAGCTGGCGGATGTCCGACTCCGCCCCCGTGGTCGGCTCTCCGTAGACGAGCTCTTCCGCCACCCGACCGCCGAGGGCCGTCTTGATCTTCGCGAGGAGGTAGGTCTCGTCGTAGCTGAAGCGGTCCGAGGTCGGGGCGGCGAAGGTAACGCCGAGCGACAGGCCGCGCGGGATGATCGAGACCTTGCGGACGGGATCGGCGCCGGGCGTCAACATGCCGACGATCGCGTGGCCGCCCTCGTGGTAGGCGGTTCGCTCGCGATCCGGTCGCGAGAGCACGATCTTCCGCTCGGCGCCCAGCACGATCCGCTCGAGCGCGTCGGTGAAGTCGCTCATCTCGACCCGCTCGTGGTCTCGCCGCGCCGCGAGCAGGGCGGCCTCGTTCGCGAGGTTCGCGAGGTCGGCGCCGACCATCCCGGGAGTCGTCGCAGCCAGGCGATCGAGGTCGACGCCGGGAGCGAGCGGCATCCCGCGGGTGTGCACGCCGAGGATCAGCTTCCGCCCGAGGCGATCCGGCGGCTGTACGGCCACCTGGCGGTCGAATCGCCCGGGGCGGAGGAGCGCGGCATCGAGGACGTCGGGGCGGTTCGTCGCGCCCACGACGATCACGCCCGTCGCCGAGTCGAACCCGTCCATCTCCGTCAGGATCTGGTTCAGCGTCTGCTCCCGCTCGTCGTGCGTTCCCATCCCCGCGACGCCGTCCGCGCGCGAGCGTCCGATCGCGTCGAGCTCGTCGATGAAGACGATCGCGGGCGCGGCCGCCTTCGCCTGCGCGAAGAGGTCGCGGACGCGTGACGCGCCGACGCCGACGATCATCTCGATGAACTCGGACGCCGAGAGCGAGAAGAACGGCACGTTCGCCTCGCCCGCGACAGCGCGCGCGAGCAGGGTCTTTCCGGTCCCCGGAGGGCCGCTGAGGAGGACGCCGCGCGGGATCCGGCCGCCGAGTCGCCGGTACTTCGCCGGGTTGCGGAGAAAGTCGACGACCTCGGCGAGCTCCTCCTTCGCCTCGTCGATCCCGGCGACGTCGGCGAACGTGACTCGCTCGTTCGCGACCGCGTCGTAGCGGCGCGCCTGCGAGCGCCCGAAGGAGCCGAGCATCCCGCCGCCAGCGGCGGACGCTCGCCGGAAGAGCCAGAACATGAGCGCGAGGAAGACCAGCGTGGGGCCGAACCCGAAGAGGAGGCTCTCCCACCAGGGCGACCCGGTGTCGAGCGGCTCGGCGTTGATCACGACCCCCTTCGACTCGAGCAGCGACGAGAGCTGGCCCCTGTTCGCAAAGGCGGGAATCTGGGTGCTGAAGGCGGTCGTCTCGGCCCCGCTCGAGCCGGACGGATAGCGCACGGGCCGCGTGAACTCGCCCTGAACCGCGGGCCCGGTGGACGTGATCGTCGTGACGTTCCCCGCCCGAACCTGGTCGAGGAAGAAGGGGCTGTAGGGAACCTGCACGCGCTGAACGGGCTGCGTCGCGCGCGACGCGAGCCAGTAGTTGACGGCCAAGAGCGCGACGACGGCGAGGAGGATCTGCCACGGACGGATCCGGCGCGTCGGCGGTGCGCCGCGCTCGCCGGGAGCGGGGGTCACGCGCCAGGCCGGCTCTCCGGCCTCGCGTCCGCGATTTTCGGGGAGGCGGCCGCGCGCATGGCCGTTACCCGGCGCGGTGGCCCGGCTCGTCGGGCCCTGTCGCGACACGTCGTTCTCTCCGCCCATGCGAGCCAGCCTCGCCGGCCGGCTCCATCCGGCCCATCGGTCGACCGGAGGATCGTCCGGAGGAGCGCGGGCTCGTTCCCGGCGGCGCCTGCGCCGACGCCGCGATGGGACGGACGGCCGATCCCGACCGTGGCCCGCTCGGAGGAACGATCAGCCCGTACGACGACGTCCACCGAAGGAGAGTCGATGAAGCGTGTACTAGCAATAGCCTTTGCGGCCGCTGTCGTAGGCGGGGCCGCCGGTGCCGCGATCGGCATCGCCCTCGACGAGGGCGATGCCGCGGCGAGCGCGGGCCAACAGACAGCCGTCGCCGCCGCCACCCCCGTGGAGGCCGGTCGCGGCCTCACGTCCGAGCAGATCTACAAGGACGACGGGCCGGGGGTCGTCGTCATCACCGATACCCAGACCCAGGAAGTGCAGCCGACGCCGTTCAGCCCGGCCCAGAAGCAACAGGTGGAGGCGCTCGGTTCCGGCTTCGTGATCGACGACCAGGGCGACATCGTCACGAACGACCACGTCGTCCAGGGGTCGACGGGGATCCGCGTCGGCTTCTCGAACGGCGCGACCTACCCGGCGACGGTCGTGGGCACGGATCCGTCGACCGACATCGCCGTCGTCCGCGTGGACGCGCCGTCGTCGGCCCTCCATCCGCTCACCTTCGCCAACTCGAACACCGTCCAGGTGGGGGATCCCGTCTACGCGATCGGCAACCCGTTCGGCCTCGACCGGACGATGACCTCCGGGATCGTCAGCGCCCTGGGACGCGACATCCAGGCCCCGAACGGCCTCACGATCCCGGATGCCATCCAGACCGACGCCGCGATCAACCACGGCAACTCGGGCGGCCCGCTGATCGATCGCTTCGGGCGGGTCGTCGGGATCAACTCCCAGATCCAGGGAGGTACCGTGAACGCGAACGTCGGCGTCGGCTTCGCGATCTCGAGCAACACGGCGAAGTCGATCTCCGACCAGCTGATCGCGCACGGGCAGGTCCAGCACGCGTGGCTGGGCGTCGAGGTCGAGACGATCGACCCGAGCGCGGCCGGCAGCGTCCCGGGAATGCCGTCGCGCGGCGTCGCGGTCGTGCGAGTGGTGAACGGAAGCCCCGCAGCGGCGGCGGGCCTCCGCCCCGCGACGCGCGAGGTCACGGTGAACGGCGTCAGCGTTCCCGTCGGCGGCGACGTGATCGTGCGCGTCGACGGCAAGCCCGTCCAGACCTCGACCGAGCTCGGGGACGTGATCGCGCAGCACAAGCCGGGCGACAAGCTCCCGCTCGAGGTGGTCCGCGACGGCAAGAGCCGAACGGTGGACGCCACGCTCGCGAGCGTCCCGAACAACTCCTAGGGCGTACGATGAGCGTCGCCACAATGCCGAAGCGGGTTCGCGTCCTCGTCGCCGACGACCATCCGCTCTACCGTGAGGGCGTCGTGCGCGCGCTCTCCGCGAGTGGCCAGGTTGAGATCGTCGGCGAGGCCGAGGACGGCCGCTCCGCGCTCGCGAAGATCCAGGAGCAGCTTCCGGACGTCGCCCTGCTCGACTACAAGCTCCCTGAGCTCGACGGAGTCGCCGTGACGAACGCGGTCGTCCGCGAGCGGCTGCCCGTCCGGGTCCTGCTCGTCTCCGCGTTCACGGACAGCGGGGTCGTCTACAAGGCGCTCGAGACGGGCGCTGCGGGCTTCGTCTCGAAGGAGGCCCGGCGCGAGCAGATCGTCGACGCGGTGCTCGCCTGCGCGCGCGGGGAGAACGTCGTCCCGCCGGACGTCGCCGCCGGGCTCGTCTCGGAGATCCGGCTGCGAAAGCAGAACGACATGCCTGCGCTTACGCAGCGCGAGCAAGAGATCCTGCACCTGATCGCGGCCGGGAAGAGCCTTCCCGAGGTCGCGAAGGAGCTGTACCTCGGCCTCACGACCGTGAAGACGCACGTCCAGCACCTGTACGACAAGCTCGGGGTGTCCGATCGTGCGGCCGCTGTCGCGACAGCGATGCGTCGCGGCCTCCTCGAGTAGGTGCCGACACTGAGGGCCCCGTCCGCCTCCGCGGCGACGGCCGCGGAGACGGAGCGCGTCGTCGCCTGGCTCCGGCTACCGGCGATCGCGCTCCTCGCCCTGGGCGAGGGGCTTGAGCACCCCAATCCGAAGGAGACCGCCTTTGTCATCACCCTGGCGTGCTTCTCCGCGTGGAGCGCCGGGCTGCTCGCCTGGGTTCACCTGCGGCGAATCGGGCCTCGCGCGGGCCTGGCCGCAACGGGGGTCGACGTCGCCGCGCTCAGCGTCCTCTCGGTCCTCTCGGGGGGAGCATTTTCCCATGCCCGGCTCGGCTTCTTCATCATCCCCGTCACCGTCGCCTTTCGCTTCCGGCCGTCCGTCACCGCTGCGGCGGCGGTCGTGACGACGGCCGCGTACGTCGTGCAGGCGGTCGCCCACCCTGCGCGGGACAACGCCGACGGGCCCCGCTTCATCGCGACCCAGGCGGGCTTTCTTCTCTGGGTCGGCCTCGCGTGCGTCCTCCTCTCGCTCCTGCTCGCGCGCCGAACGGACGTCATCTTCCGCCTCGCGGAGAGCCGCACCCAGCTCCTCGCCGATGCGCTCTCGGCCGAGCAACGTGAGCGAAAGGCGCTCGCGGAGGCGCTGCACGACGATGCGATGCAGAACCTGCTCTCGGCTCGCCACGAGATCGAGGAAGCGAGCGACGCGTCGGCTCATCCCGCTCTCGCGCGCGCGGACCGGGCGCTGTCCGAGACGATCGGCCAGCTCCGGAACGCCGTCTTCGAGCTCCACCCGTACGTGCTCGAGGAGGCGGGGCTCGAGTCGGGCGTGCGCGCCGTCGCGCAGCAGGCGGCGAGCCGTGCCGGGTTCGCGCTCGAGCTCGATCTCCGCTACGCGGAGCGTCACCCTCAGGAACAGCTGCTCTTCTCGGCCGCCCGAGAGCTCCTCGCCAACATCGTCGAGCACGCCGAGGCAAGCCGCGTCCACGTCAGCCTGACGGCGCTGAACCGCGACGTAGCGCTCGTCGTCGAGGACGACGGAAAGGGCTTTCCACCCGAGCGGCTCGCCGAGCGGCTCGCCGACGGCCACGTCGGCCTGGCGTCCCAACGAGTGCGCGTCGAAGCGGCAGGCGGGAGGATGACGGTCGCGTCGCGGACAGGCGGAGGCACGCGCGCCGAGATCCGGCTACCGGATCGCCGCCCGTAGCGGCGTCCGCGCTCGGGGCTGGGAAGCGCTACTCGCTGCAGCCGCACGGCCGGCCGGCCGAGAGGTCCCGGCCGCACGCCGCGCACCGCTCGGCCTCCGGCTCGTCCAGCATGGTCGCGCCGCGGCCGACGCGCACCTTGGCGGCGGCCAGCATCATCATCGAGGCGAAGATGACGGCGAGCTGCGGCTCGAGCGGGGTCATGAGGTGAATGATCGCCTCGCCCGAGAGCAGCGCGGATCGACCGGACGGACGACCTGCAAGACGACGCGCGCACGGCTTCGGACGAGGGAGAGACGCCGTTCGTCGAAGCGATCGCTCGAGGTCTTGACCGGGCGAACGGACGAGGCGTTTGCCGCCAGGGCGACCGCGCGCCTCCTCCGTCCGGGCGCGTCGAGCCGACGGACGGACGGGCCGGATGCCGGATGACCACGGCGCCGTCCGAGCGGCACGGTCGGGGTGACGGTCAGCCCACCATCAGAACGGAGAACGACGTGGACGACACCTTCCGCCTCGGCCGGATCCTCGGAATCCCGATCGCGATCAGCTGGACGTGGCTTCTCGTCTTCGCACTCTCGGTGTGGTCGCTCTCCGCGGAGGTCTTCCCGAGCACGAACCCCGGCCTCACCGGCACGACGTACTTCGGGATGGGGGTCGCGTCCGTCCTTCTCTTCTTCGCCTCGCTCCTCCTCCACGAGCTCGGGCACGCGGTCGAAGCGCGGCGCGAGGGCATGGCGATCGACGGCATCACGCTCTGGCTCCTCGGCGGGATCGCCCGCTTCCGCGGCATGTTCCCGTCGCCCGGCGCAGAGTTTCGGATCGCGATCGCAGGCCCGCTCGTCACCGCCGTGATCGGCGGGCTCTTCGTCCTCCTCGCAGGGCTCAGCCACTTCGGCTCGGGGATCGACGGCGTCCTCGCCTGGCTCGCGTACATCAACCTCTTCGTGCTCTCGTTCAACCTCATTCCGGCCCTCCCGCTCGACGGCGGGCGAGTCCTCCGGTCGGCGCTCTGGAAGATGCGTGGGAACTTCGCCTGGGCGACGTCGGCTACGGCGGTCGTCTCGCGCCTCTTCGGTGCGCTGATGGTCGCCGCGGGCATCCTCGCCTTCTTCGCGACCGGTCTCTTCAGCGGCCTCTGGCTCGCGTTCGTCGGCTGGTTCCTGCTCCGCGCGGCCCGCGGCGAGGCGGCCGCGGAGGTGGCCACCGACGACGCTCGCTTCCACGGTCGTCGCGGGCCCGATGCGGCGGGAAGCCATCCGGAGCGCCACGCGACGGGCGGCGCATGGCGGCTTCCGGATTGAAGCGCCTTTAGCGCTTGACGGCGTTGGACGCGAGGCGTCGTCGCTCACGGGTCCCGGGCAGCGCCCGTCCCTCGTCCAGCGCGAGGGCGGCGGACACGAGCGCGAGGTGGGTGAACGCTTGCGGGAAGTTGCCGAGCTGGCGTCCGGCGATCGGGTCGAATTCCTCGGCGAGCAGGCCGACGTCGTTTCGAAGATCGAGTAGCCGCCCGAAGAGCTCTCGCGCCTCGTCGTGACGGCCTTGCAGCGCCAGCACCGCGACGAGCCAGAACGTGCACGCGAGGAAGACCCCTTCGCCGGGCGGGAGCCCGTCGACCGAGCTGTCCGCGGGCCGGTAGCGAAGCACGAGCCCGTCCAACGTGAGCTCCCGCCGAATCGCATCGACGGTTGACACGACGCGCGGGTCGGTGGCCGGGAGGAAGCCGACGAGGGGCATGAGGAGGACGGCCGCGTCGAGCTCGTCGGCGCCGTACGACTGGGCGAACGCCTGCTTGCGCTTGCTCCACGCGTTCGCGAGCACCTGTGCATGGATCTCGTCGCGCAAGGCACGCCAGCGCTCGATCGGGCCGTCGCGTCGAACCTCGTCGTGCAATCGGACGGCGCGATCGAACGCGACCCACGACATCACCTTCGAGTGGGTGAAGTGGCGGGCGGGGCCTCGGACCTCCCAGATTCCGGCGTCCTTCTCACGCCAGCCGTCCTCGAGCCAGGCGAGCAGCGCTCGGAGCAGCGCCCAGCTGAACTCGGAGGGCTCGATTCCGTGCTTCAGGCTTTGGTAGGCGGCGTCGAGCAGCTCACCGTAGACGTCGAGCTGCAGCTGGGTGGACGCCGCGTTTCCGGTCCGTACCGGTCGCGAGCCGCCGAAGCCGGACAGCCACTCGAGCTCGCGCTCGTCGAGGCGTCGCTCGCCCGCGATGCCGTACATGATCTGCACGTCGGCAGGGTCACCCGCCACGGCGCGCAGAAGCCACTCGCTCCAGTCGCTCGCCTCCTCGGTGTAGCCCGCGTGCAGCATGGTGATCAGTGTCAGCGTGGCGTCTCGCAGCCAGCAGAAGCGGTAGTCCCAGTTGCGCACGCCGCCGATCGATTCCGGCAGGGAGGTCGTCGCTGCCGCGACGATCCCGCCGGTCGGCGCGTAGGTGAGGGCCTTGAGGACGAGCAGCGACTGGTGGATCTCCTCGTGGTAGTCCCCCTGGTGGCCACAAGCGTTGGCCCAGCGGAACCAGAACGCCTCGGTGTCGGCGAGCGCTTCCTCCGCGTCGATTTCGTCCGGTGGCGGCTGGTGGGAGGGAAACCAGGTGAGCACGAAGGGCACCCGCTGCCCTCGCTCGAGCGTGAACTCCGACACCGTCGACAGGCCTTCGCCCCGCACCTCGACGGGTGTCCGGAAGGAGAGCGCATCCGGCCCGGCGACAGCGATGCGTGCCCCGTCGACGCGGCGCACCCAGGGAACGATCCGGCCGTAGTCGAAGCGAATCACGAGCTCCGAGCGAACGGGCACACTCCCGTCGAGTCCTTCCACGATCCGGACGATGTCGGGCGCGACCCCACGCGGGGGCATGAAGTCGATCGCCCGGATTCGCCCCGCAGCCGTCTCGAAGACCGACTCGAGGATCAGCGTGTCGTGTCGGTAGCGGCGCTCGTGCCGCTTGATCGCGGTCGCCGGTGCGAGCGACCAGCGTCCGTTCTGCGGACCGCCGAGGAGTGCTGCAAAGCAGGCGCCAGAATCGAAGCGGGGAAAGCAGCACCAGTCGATCGAGCCGCGCCGGTCGACCAGGGCCGCCGTCTGCAGATCCCCGAGGAGCGCGTAATCCTCGATCCTGCGCTCGGAGGAGCCGTTCACGGGAGAAGGCTAATCGCGCGACTGCGGGCCGCCGTCGTGAACCGTTCGCTGACGGGCGCCGGCTGGGTCTGAGGCACGCGGTGCTAGAGGGAACGGACGAGATCATCGATGACATCACGTGCCTGGGCGTTCAGAGGCCCGCCGGAAACGCGTACGAGCGCGGAATCGGTCGCGGGAGCTCCCGACGGTCCCCCAAGGCGACGACGATTTCCTGGTGGTCGGTGAGCGCGACGCGAGGCGGGTCGCCGCGAACGAGGCGGCCGTCGACGTAGACCCAGAGCCGTTTCCGTCCGGAGGCGCAGTAGCCGCCGAGGCAGCGCGGCGTGAAGCGGACGCCCCAGACGCCGAAGAATTGGCCCAGCGAGAAGACCCGTCTCTCGGGTGACTCGACATGGATGATCCCGGTGGCGTCGTGGCTGTGGATCGGCGCGATGAACCGGCCTGCCGGGTCGATCCCGATCCCCGCCGGGACGACGACGCGTCGGCCCTCGACGTAGAGATCGAGGTGCTGATGGAGGTGAAGCGCCGTCCCCTCCTGTGCGAGCGCGGGGAGCCCGAGCGCTCGCAGGCGTGCGCGGAGCTCGCCCGTGTTCGCGGGCCACGGAGCCGCGCCGGTCAGCTCGCCGGGGAGCCGACCGGGCGGAACGAGCGGAGCCTCAGCCGAGCCGCCCCGGCCCGAGGCCGCGAGAGCGACGAGCGCGAGTACCGCGGCTGCGGTGAGGAT
>JALZFU010000108.1 GCA_030861385.1 Actinomycetota bacterium | reverse complement strand
ATCTCGGCCTTGAGCTGCGCCGGCGTGCCCTCGGCGGCGATCCGGCCGCGGTCGATGATGCCGACACGGTCGGCGAGGGCGTCGGCCTCCTCGAGATACTGGGTGGTCAGGAAAACCGTCACCCCGTCGTCGCGCGCGAGCCGGCCGACCTCGGCCCAGAGGGCGCTTCGGCTCTGCGGATCGAGCCCGGTCGTCGGCTCGTCGAGGAAGAGGATCCGCGGCCGGTGGACGAGCGCGAGCGCAAGGTCGAGCCGCCGCTTCATTCCGCCGGAGTACCCGCCGACCTTGCGGTCGGCCGCTTGCGCAAGGCCGACGCGCGCGAGGAGCTCGTCGCCCCGGCGTCGGCGCTCGGGACGAGGGAGGCCGTGGAGCGCGGTCTGGAGGCGCACGTGCTCGCGCCCGGTGAGGAACGGATCCAAGGCAGCCTCCTGGAGCGCCGCGCCGATCGCCGCCCGGACAGCGGGGCCGTCCCGGGCGACGTCGAAACCCGCCACGCGGGCCCGTCCTGACGTGGGAGGCATGAGCGTCGTCAGGATGTGGACGGTGGTCGACTTCCCGGCGCCGTTGGGGCCGAGGAAGCCATAGATCTCGCCTGGCTCGACTCGCAGGTCGATCCCGTCGACCGCGCGCGGGCCCTTCCGAAACTGCTTGACGAGCTCCTCGACCTCGATCGAGTTGTCGAGAGACCGGCTCACGCTGCCTCGAGCTCCGCGAGCGCGCCCGAAAGCGCGCCGACCTGCGAGCGAGTCTCGCCGTCCGCGAGACCCCGCTGCACGTCGAACTTGGCGTATGCCTCGGGAACGAGTACGCGCGGCTCCTCGACCGTGCGCGTGCCCGAGAACGCGAGCGCCTCTCGGAGGTGCTCCTGCGCCCTCGCGGTACCGCGCAGCCCGGCGGAAGCTCCCATGATTCCGATTAGTTTGCCGGCGAGCGGCGAGGCGAGGGGCGGACGGGGCGCCCAGTCGATCGCGTTCTTGAGGACGCCCGAGGTGCTTCGGTTGTACTCAGGCGTCGCGAGGAGGGCCGCGTCGGCGTCCCGGATCGCCTGCTTGAACTCAGCGACGGGCTGAGGGTCCCCTCGGCCTTGACGTCGGCGCCGTAGAGCGGGAGCGGGCGGAGGTCGTACTCGACGACCTCCACCTCGGCCGGCGCGAGCTCGCGCGCGGCGCGGATGAGCCCGCGGTTCATCGACCTCGCTCGAGGCTCCCCGGAACGCCGACGATCCAAACGGCGGCGCCGCGCCCGACGTCCGTGATCTCATTCGTCGCGAGGACGAGGTGGACCGCCGCACGCTCGTCTCGGTCTCGGAGGAGCACGGGCGGACGTCGAAGACTGGTTTCAGACGGAGGCGAATCCGCTCCGCCGGGCGCTCGACCGGATGGCCGGACGGCAGCGAAGGGACTTCGTGTGCGGCATGCGGACGCTCGTCGAGGAGCACTACGCCGACGAGGCCGGGTCGCATGACGCGTGCTCCCCGAGCACCTCACGGTAAACGGCGAGCGTCTCGTCTGTGACCCGCCGCCACGAGCACAGGCGGCCGACGTGCTCGCGCGCGGCGGCACCGAGGCGCGCGCGCAGGCCGGCGTCGGCGAGGAGGCGCTCCAGGGCGGACCGAAGCGCGACCGGATCCCGGGGTGGAACGAGGATTCCGGTCTCCTCGTGGACGACGAGGTCGGTGAGTCCGCCGACTGCCGTCGCGACGACGGCCCTACCGTGGGCCATCGCCTCGGCGCAGGCGACGCCGAAGCCCTCACGACGTGACGGGCACGCGACTACGGCCGCGCCCGCGTACAGACGCTCGAGCTCCGAACGCGAGACGAACCCACGGTGGTCGGGAACGAGGTGGCGGAGGGGCCCGTCGCCGACGACGACGAGGGGAAGGCCGCGCGCCGCCGCGACGAGCTCCTCGATCCCCTTCTCGCTCGAGAGCCTCCCCGCATAGAGGACGTAAGGCGGGGAGGCTTCCCCGCCGCTCGCCCCCGGAAGATCCACCCCGTTCGGGATGATGCGAGGGCTGGGCGCGCCGAGGCGACGCGCCTCTTCCCCGAGCGCACGGGAGACGGCGACGACGGCAGCGGCTCGGCCGAGAATCCAGCGCGCGAGCGCCGGCGCGCGACGCGCGAGCTCGACGTCCGAGCCGTGGAGCGTGACGACGTACGGCTTTCGGGAAGCCGCGGCCGCGACGGCCGTGGGAAGCCAGTGGGCGTGGACGAGGTCGGCGTCGCGAGAGGCACGCCGCGCCGCATGCGCGAGTGACGCGAGGAGGAGCGGCCCCGCCCAGGGGCGCCGGCGGAGGTTCTCGATGACGCCGCCGCCCGCGGCGAGGCCGAAGTCGCGGTAGGACGCGGGGCCGACGACGGCCACGTCGACGCCGCGCTCTCGCAGTCGCAGGACGGCGTCGGCGACGAACCGCCCGGCGTAGTCGTCGTCGTCCCGCGGATACGAGGTCGTGAGGACGACGACCTTCACCCCCCGACGATGCCACGCGCTTACCTCGCGCGGGTAGTTCGGGTCCCGACCCGCCCCGCCCCCCTGCTCGCGGTGGAGCGTACCGCCGAAACGCGCACGAGTGGCACACGGGTCATGCCAGCTGCGAGTCAGCGGCGAGCCGATCGGTGCTCCGAGCGGGGTGCTCGCTCGCGACTAGGGCGCGAACGCGTGCGCCGCCTCGCGCTCGCCGCCCACGACCGTGCGGCGGAGGCCCTCCTCGAGCCCGACCTGGGGCTCCCACCCGAGGATCTGCCGCGCGCGAGTGATGTCGGGCTGGCGGACCTGGGGATCGTCGATCGGAAGCGCCTCGAACACGATCTCGCTCTCCGAGCCCGTGACCCGGATGACCGTCTCGGCGAGCTCGAGAAGCGACATCTCGGACGGATTCCCGAGGTTCACGGGCAGGTGCTCTCCGCTCTGGACAAGAAGGAAAAGGCCGCGGATCAGGTCGTCGAGGTAGCAGAAGCTTCGCGTTTGCGAGCCGTCGCCGAAGACCGTGAGCGGCTTGTTCTCGACTGCCTGGCGGAGAAACGTCGGGATGGCGCGTCCGTCGTGCGGGCGCATGCGCTGCCCGTACGTGTTGAAGATCCGGGCGATGCACGTGTCGACACCCTGCTGGCGGTGGTAGGCCATCGTGAGGGCCTCGGCGTAGCGCTTCGCCTCGTCGTAGACGCCGCGAGGCCCAATCGGGTTCACGTGACCCCAGTACGTTTCCGGCTGAGGATGCACCTGCGGATCCCCGTAGACCTCGCTCGTCGAGGCGAGCAGGAAACGGGCGCGCTTCAGCTTGGCGAGGCCGAGCATGTGGTGCGTCCCGTACGAGCCGACCTTGAGCGTGTGCAGCGGGAGGCGCATGTAGTCGATCGGGCTTGCGGGGCTCGCGAGGTGGAAGACGAAGTCGACCGGCTCTTCGACGAAGAGCGGCGCCGTCAGGTCGTGCTGGAGGAAGACGAAATCGGTGCCGTTTCGGATGTGCTCAATGTTTTGGAGCGACCCGGTATCAAGGTTGTCGACGCAGACGACCCGATGTCCTTCCGCAATCAGGAAATCGCAGAGGTGGGAGCCGAGGAAGCCGGCTCCGCCGGTGACGATCGAGGTGGGCAACGACGACCATGATAGGCGCCGTTCCGCGCGCGCGGGCCGATGGTACGAGGGCGAACCGGGCGGCGCACGCGCGACCGGGCTCTCAGCGAAGGTCCTTGTTCGACTCCATGTCGAACCACATCGCGAAGAGGAGGAGTTGGAGCCCCGAGATCACGAGGAGCGCGACGAGCACGATCGTCGCCGCCGGGATCGCGTTGCCGGCGATCCGAAGCGCGGTCTCCACGACCCCGAGGACCATGCCAACGCCGAAGAGGAAGAACCCGAGCGCATAGAAGAGGACGAGCGGATGGAAGTCGCGGATGACGTACTTCTCGCGCAGGCGCCAGAAGAACCCCTTTACGAGGAGCCACGAGATCACGGGGATCACGTGCCGCAGCTTGATCCCGCTCCGCTCTCCGACGCCGTAGATTGGACGCGACGGGTAGTCGCGGACGCGCCGGTTGAAGACGTTCAGATGCACGAGCATGTCGTTCGGGAAGCCGTAGCGCCGGTATACGCGCCCCAGGTCGAGGAGGCGAAGCGTCTCGAGGTTCACCGCCGTGTAGCCCGATTGCGAATCCGCGACGTGCCAGTAACCAGAGGCGATCTTCGTGAGAAAGGAGAGGATTGCGTTGCCGACGTAGCGGCTGCGCGGGATGATCTCCCACGCTTGCCCGGTGAACAGCCGATTTGCCTTCGCGTAATCGCACTCGCCGGCCGCGACCGCGCGCGCGAGCGTCGCTAGGTCGTCCGGGTCCATCTGCCCGTCGGCCGCCATGACGCACGTGACGTCGATCTCCTCGGAGATCGCGCGGAGATACCCGGAGACGATCGCCGCGCCGACGCCCTCGTTCCGATCATGTCGGACGACGTCGACGCGCGGGTCGGAGGCTTCGGCGCGAGCTGCCGTATCGTCGGCGGAGCCGTCGTCGACGACGAGGATGCGATCGACAAACGGGGGGACGCGCGTGAGCGTCGATCCGACGAGTGCCTCCTCGTTGTACGCCGGGACGACGACCGCGACGGTCTTCCCGTCGAGCACGGCGTCTACGCGCGGCGGTGTCCGACGAGCGGGTCCCAGAAGAGCGCGAGGATGACGCCGGCGAGAAGCCCGATGAACGCCCCGACCACGATCGCGCTCCGGGGGCTCTGAGCCGGGACCCGGGCCGCCCGAGCCTTGTTGATGGGGGCGCTTCGCTCCACCTCCTCCGCGAGCGTGATCAGCTCCTGCTTGTCGGTTCGCTCGGCGATGAGCTGCCCCCGCCGTTGCTCGGAGAGCCCGATCAGGCTGACGAGCGTCAGGCGCTCGGTCGGCGGGAGACCGGCTCGGGCGGCGGCCCGCTCGAGCTCGTCGAGCCGCCGTTCGATCGAGGTCAGCTCCTCGTTGATGCCGGCAAGCCGCTCGCGGAGCGCCCTCACCTTTGCGTCGACGTAGCCCGAGACCTCCTTCACGACCGCGGCCGCGAGTAGGTTCGCCGCCCGCGTCGACTGATCGCGCCACGGGCCACGGACCGCGATCTGCACGAGGGGGTTCTGACCCTGCCGCGTCGGCATCCCCGTCCCCGTCGTCGCCACCGTCTTCGTCGAGATTCCGCGCCGGAGCTCGCCGGCAGCGACGCCAACCTTCCGCGCGACGTCGTCGACGACGCTCTGCGAGTGAACGATCTCGTTCACGGTGGACGGGTTGGTCGCCAGGCTGGGGATCTGGGCGCTCCCGGAAGGCGAGGTGGGCTGCCCGAGGTAGACCGTCGTTCGCGCGACGTAGACGTCGCCCCCGCCGAGGGAAGTCAGGTAGCCGACGATCGCGCCGGCTGCGACCGCCGCCGCGACCAGCCACCAGCGAAGCGCAAGGCGGCGCCCGAGGCGCCCGAAGTCGATCTCACGCTCCTCCTCGAGCTCCCGGAGCTCGTGCGCGTACGTCCGTGGGGGCTCGTGCTCCGTCCTCATGGCCGCTCGAATGTACCACCGGCGTCCGCGTGCGCTTCGGGGGACCCGGTCGACTCGTCTGATCGCAGTTGACGGCTAGCGTCTCCTGATTTGACAACGAGTACGACGCCGTGGTACGCTCGTTCCGTTTCCAAAATCGACAACAGGAGGCAGACGTGAGACGACCCTGCGCTCTGCTTCCGGTCCTCCTCGTCCTGGTCGGCGCGCCGCCCGCGGCTGCCTGGACCTGGCCTACGGACGGGCCGGTTCTGCAGACCTTCCGTTTGGGCGACGACCCGTACGCCGCCGGGCAGCATCGCGGCATCGACGTGGGCGGCCGCTCCGGCGCCTCGGCCCGCGCACCTGCGGCCGGACGCGTGACGTTCGCCGGGACGGTCCCCGGCGGGGGCCGCACGGTCAGCGTGCGCACCGCGGGCGGCTACGCCGTGACACTGCTCCACCTCGGCACGATCGCGGTGGCACGCGGCAGCGCCGTCGCCGAGGGCGCGACCGTCGGGACCGTGGGCACGAGCGGAGCGGCTGAGCACGCCGAGCCCTACGTGCACCTCGGGATTCGCCTCGCCTCAGAGCCGGAGGGATACGTGGACCCTCTCCTGCTGCTTCCCGCGCGGAGCGCGCCCGTCGCACCGCCGGTTCCGACGGCGGACCCACCGGCAGTAGCTCCTCCGCCTGCGCCGGTTCCGCCAGCGGAGACACCGGCAGCAGCTTCGCCCGAGCCAGCCCCTCCGCCTCCGCCGACGTCGGCGCCCGCATCTGCCCCGAACTCTGCCGTAGGTCCAACCACGGAACCCGCCTCCCCCGCGCCGTCGCTCGAGAAGGAGCGCGGCGAGGTCGACGAGCAGCCGGTCGCGACCTCTGCCGCGCCCAGGGCGGGCCTTCGCGACCCGCTTCCAACAGTCGGCGGGTCGGCGCCGCGTGACGCGGATTCGCCACCCCGCGACGAGCGCGCGCGCACCGTGAGGCCGGAAGAGCGGAACGCGCACTCGCGCTCGGAGGGCGACGCGAGAGGGTGGGAGCTCAGCCCCCAGTCGGCGGAGGCGATCCTCCGGAAGGCGGGCGAGGCGCGAACGCCCGGGCTCCGGCACGGGACGGGACTCGGCGAACGCCCGGCTCTTCCTCCCCGCCCACTCCCGAGCAATGCGCGGGTGGAAGGGGCGGTTCCGACAGCAGAGGGGCGCATCGCTTCCGGTGAAGGCGCCGGTGCAGGGTCGGGCGCCGCCGTCGCCACGC
>JALZFU010000099.1 GCA_030861385.1 Actinomycetota bacterium | reverse complement strand
TAGTGGAAGAGGAGCGCCACGACGACGCCGAGGAGGAACGCGGCGAGCGGCCAGCGCACGATCGTGAAGACGAGGTCGAGCGCGCCGCCGTCGCGAAGGCGTGGTCCGGCGGTGACCGTGAGCCCGGCCGCGACGAGGAGGCAGGCGATCGCGAGCGCGAGCCCGGCGGCCGTCGCCGCCTGGCGGAAGAACGATCGCCGCTCGCGGACGCCGTGGATCGCGTTCAGCGCGTCCATCACGAGCCGGACGGCGACCGTGAAGTACCAGAGGACGAGGCCGAACGCGAGTGCGATCAGCCCTCCCGAGTCGCTCGAGAAGATCCGCTCGACCGAGTAGTTGATCCCGTCGAAGACCGGCCGCGTCACCTTCTCCGCCACCGACGGAGCAAGCGTGTCCCGCCAGACGTCCTCGAGTCCCGCCTCGGCCAGCACCGCGAGGGCGAGCAGGCTCATCGGGACGGCCGCGACGAGCGTCTGGAAGGCGAGCGCCGCCGAGTAGACGGGGAGCCGGCGCTCGATGACACAGCGGACGAGCTCGCCGACGACCCTCATCGTCTGGCGCCGGCGCTCCACCGAAGGAGTGTAGGTGGCGGGCGCGCCCCGCCCCGCCGGACGGTGTCCGTACACGCGCTCCCTGCCGCGTAAGATTCGCACGAGATCGGCGATCGCAAGCGCTCGGACGGCGACCACGCCGAGTCGGACGAAACCGAGGCAGTGGCACATCTGGAGCGAAGAGGAGGGCCGGGAATGACCGCACACGCGGGGGACAAGCTCGTCGTCGAGTCGGAGAAGGCAGGCCAGCCGGGGCGCGAGGGCGAGATCGAAGAGGTGGTCCAGGAGGACCCGCCGCGCTACCGGGTGCGTTGGACGGACGGCCGAACCACGATCTTTGCCCCGACGGCCGGCGTCGCGACGATCGAACCGAAGAAGAAGCGGCGAGCGCGGAAGTAACTGGCTCGCGGACGGCGTCCGCGCCACGAGCCAAGCGTTTCGAAGGCGGTCCGTGTTGCCGCCGCATTCCGGCAAGCCGTGTTCGAGAGGGCGCCGCTCGCAACGGCCTGAACGACGCCGTCCTGCTCGTCCGTCTCGCACGTGCGTTCCGCCGTCACGTCCGGTCTGGGCGGTCGCCCGTCGGCGAGAATAGGAGGATGTCCGATGAGGTCGCTCGCTCCCGTATCGTCCACGACAGCGGCGAGCGGTTTATCTCTTTGCGCCGAGCGCTCGGTGTGGAAGCGTTTGGCCTCAGCCAGCTAACGCTCCAGCCCGGGCAGTGCGGACGGATACATCGCCATCGCGAGCAGGAGGAGGTGTACCTCGTCCTGTCGGGGGTCCTGACGGTGCTCGTCGAACGGGAGCCCCACGAACTGGAAGAAGGTGACCTCTTGCGCCTTGGTCCGACACCGCGAAGGCAACTCGTGAATGCCGGAGGAGAGCGGTGCGTCATCCTGGCGATCGGCGCGAGCGGAGAACATGTTGGCCGCGACGGGGAAGCGTTCGCGAGCTGGGACGACCTCGAGGGGCGGCCTCCCCAGGAGGTTCCACTTCCGGAAGACCTGCCGCCCGGGCGACATCGGGAGGGCGAAGACGGCGGGAGGAACGAATGACGACCGCGCGAGCGAGTCGGGTCGTCGTCGATTCGCGAACGTAGATCCTCCTGACGCGCGACCCCTGCCTTTGCCCGTTTCGTATTCCGCGGCCAGAAGCGCCGGTGCGCTCCACATAATCCGGGGATGCAGGCTCGATCCGACGGCCTCGTATTTTCGCCCTCGGACCTCAATTCGTTCCTAGCCTGCCCGCATCTGACGACGCTCGAGCTTGCCGTCGCGCGGGGCGAGCTTCGGCGGCCGCGTAGGGTCAACCTCCACGCCGACCTCATCCGGCGGAAGGGGAAGGAGCACGAGGCTCGCTACCTCGAGCAGCTTCGCGCGGAAGGTCGCGAGGTCGTCGCCATCTCCTTCGACGAGCGCGACTGGCGGCGGGCCGCTCGCGAGACCGAGGAGGCGATCCGGGGCGGGGCCGACGTCGTCTACCAGGGCTGCCTCGCCGACGGGCAGTGGCGGGGGTTCGCCGACTTCGTCGTCAGGCGGCCGGACGGGTTCTCCGAGGTCGTCGACACGAAGCTCGCTCGGCACGCCCGGCCCGAGCATCTGCTTCAACTCTCCTTCTACACCGAGCAGCTCGCGCGGATTCAGGGGCGGATGCCCGACGCGATGCACGTGGTCACCGGGCTCGGCGAGCGCGAGACGTTTCGCCCCGGCGACTATGCCGCCTACTACCGGCGGTTGCGCGAGCGGTTCCTCGACGCCGTCGAGGAGCGGCGCCTCACGTACCCGTACCCGGTCGACTTCTGCTCGCTCTGCGACTTCCTCTCGCTCTGCCAGGGGCAGTGGGAGCGAGACGACCACCTGGTCCTCGTCGCGGGCGTCTCGCGGATCCAGGTCGAGCGGCTCGCCGCGACCGAGATCGAGACGCTGACCGAGCTCGCCGAGGCGCAGCCGGAGACGAAGGTCAAGAGCATGCGGCCGGCGACGTTCGCGAACCTTCACCACCAGGCCGAGCTCCAGCTGCACCGGCGGCGGACGGGCGAGCACCGGGTCGACCTCCTGCCGCTCGAGCGCGAGCGCGGTTTCGCGCTCCTGCCCGAGCCGTCGGCCGGCGACATCTGGCTCGACTTCGAGGGCGACCCGTGGTTCGAGCCCGGGCGCGGCCTCGAGTACCTCACCGGCTGGATCGAGCTCGACGACGAGGGAGAGCCGCGCTATCACGCGCTCTGGGCGCACGACCGCGCGGGCGAGAAGGAGGCGTTCGAGCGGTTCGTGGACCACGTGGTCGAGCGCCGGCGCCGGTTCCCCGGGATGCACGTCTACCACTACGCGCCCTACGAGCGGACCGCGCTCACTCGCCTCATGGGCGAGCACGCGACCCGCGAGGAGGAGATCGACGACCTCCTGCGCGGTGAGGTGCTCGT
>JALZFU010000097.1 GCA_030861385.1 Actinomycetota bacterium | reverse complement strand
GGCGAGCCCTGCGGCGGCGGCGACGGCGTGGCGGCGTCGGGGCGGAGGCTCGTTTCCGCCGTCCGAGAGGAGGTTGAAGGCGGGGATGCCAAGACCCGCAGGACGCTCGCCCGCGAGGCGGCGGCCGGTGTCCGCCTTCCGGCGGAGTGGCAGGGAGAGGACCGAAGACTCGGAAAGCCGCGCCACCAGCGGCGCTCGAAGACGGCGCACGTCTGCCATCAGCGGCCGATCGCCAGGCCGATCGGAACGGCGAAGGAGGGGTTCAGATACGTGTCGCGACATCTCTTCCCGACGGTCAACGTGCTCGCGGGGTTCCCGACCCGCACGCGCACGCCGACGAGGCGGCGGAGCGCGTCGTCGATTCCGGCGAGCTGGGACGTGCCGCCGGCGAGCACGATCTCGCGGATCCCGAGCGAGGTTGGTTGGCTCTGGTAGAACTGGAGCGACGAGACGATCTCGCGCGCGAAGCGTCGGAGCTCCGAGTCGACGGTCGCGCGAGCTTCGAGCGACTGCTCGGGCGTCACCCCCGGGATTCCGTCTGCGGCGAGGGTGAGCGAGAGCCGGCCCTTCAGCAACTCGGCGGCGTCGTCGCTCTCCCCGATCACCTTCGCAAGAGCGCGCGTGAGCGCCGTTCCTCCCCAGTCGATCACCCGGCTGAAATCGCAGCTCTTTCCGTCGGAGACGGCGAGAACGCTCCTCTCCGCCCCGATGGAGATGGCGACGAGAGCGCTCGGCTCTTCCTCGGGGTGCGGGAGAGCGGCAGGCACGAGCGCTCGAAGAAGCGCGAACGCCTCGAGGTCGATCCGTTCGAGCCGAACTCCCGCGTACCGCGCCGCTTCCACGTACGCGTCGATCAGCTCTCGGTGCGCGACCGCGACGACGACCCGCGCTGCCATCCCGTCGACCTCGTCGTCGCTGCGAGGAAGCACGTGGAAGTCGAGCACAGCGTCTTCGAACGGGATCGGGAGCACTTCCTGCGCGCGAAAGCGGATCGCGTTCGCCAACTGGCGCGGCTCGTCGATGTCCGTCAGCTCGATCGTGCGGACGCCCACCCGGTTGCTCGCCACGCCGAGGCGCACGCGACGTCGCGGCAGCTTGTGATCCTTGAAGAACGCCTGGAGCGCCGACGCGAGCGCCGGCACGTCGCGCACTTCGCCCGCGGTCACGACACCCGGCTCGAGCCGCGCCTGCGCGAGCTGGACGAGCTCGTTTCGCCCGTTCACGACCAGGCGAGCGGCGCTCAGCCGCGACGCACCGATCTTCAAGCCGACGACGTTTGCTCGCACGTGCTCACCTAGCTCCGCGCGACCCGGAGCTCGCTGACCGACGACGCCGGTGCCAATCCGGCCCGGTCGAGAATTCCACGGAGCTGCTCGAGGCGGCTGGAGGCCATGAGGGCCGCTTCCGTCGTGATGACCCGCCGGGACACGAGCTCCGCAAGAGACTGCTCGAGCGTCTGCATCCCGCGCTTCGAACCGGTCTGCATCACCGAGTAGATCTGCTCGATCTTCGACTGGCGAATGAGATTCCGGACCGCGTCGTCGGGGAACAGCACTTCCACCGCGGCCGCGCGGCCTGTTCCGTCTCGCGTCGGGATGAGCGTTTGCGTGACGACCGCCTGAAGGGTCCCGGCGATCTGGCTTCGAACCTGCGCCTGCTGAGCAGCAGGAAAGACGTCGATCAAGCGATCGACCGTCGAGGGAGCATCTTGGGTGTGAAGCGTTGCAAAGACGAGGTGTCCCGTTTCAGCCGCCGTCAACGCGGTGGCAATCGTCTCGATGTCGCGCATCTCGCCGAGGAGAATGACGTCGGGGTCTTGCCGAAGGGCTCCGCGAAGAGCCTCGGCGAACGACGTAGCGTCAGCGCCGATTTCTCGCTGGTTCACGATGCAGTTCTTGTGGCGATGGAGGAACTCGATCGGATCTTCGATCGTCACGATGTGGGCGCTCCGCGTCCGGTTGATCTCGTCGACGACCGCCGCGAGCGTCGTCGACTTGCCCGAGCCCGTCGGTCCTGTGACCAAGACGAGGCCGCGAACGCGGCGCGAAAGGTCGTTGAGCGCGTCAGGAAGTCCCAGCTCGTCGACTGTCTTGATCTTGGCGGGGATCAGTCGAAACGCCCCGCAGAGGCTCTGGCGCTGGAAGTAGACGTTGGCGCGAAACCGAGCGAGGCCGGCGAGCGCGTACGCAAGGTCGAGCTGGCGCTTGATCTCGAGCTGCTTCTGCTGCTCGGTGGAGAGCATCCGGTAGAGCAGGCTCTGCGTGTCGTCTGGCCTGAGCGGCTCGAGACCTTCGAGCCGCTCGAGGTGGCCGTTCACACGAATCACGGGCGGAATTCCGGCCGTGATGTGGAGATCCGACGCTCCCCGGGCGACTACGCGCTCGAGCAATTCATCGATCGAGTAGAGATTCGTGCTCATCATCGTGCTCGAATAACTCATCATTTCCCGGCCGATGGGCCGATCGCTTGCCGCCTAATCCGAACGTTGCCGCCAGTCGATTCCGTCGCGGAAGGGCACCATCCAGGCACCCTTCCGTCCGATCGACCGCTAGCAGCTGGCCTCTTGGATGTCCGAGGACGGTCCGTTCTTGCGGAACGTCTTCCCGCCGACGGTGCTCTGGACGCAGTACGTCTGGCCCGCCGCGCTCGGGATCGTGATCGTGCTCGAGATACCCGAGTCGTAGTTCGCCTTGAGCACTGCCGGCGTCATGCCGTCGTAGGCCTGGTTGTCGGCGTAGTACGCCTCGATCGCGGGGACGGCCGAGCGCACGTTGGCCTGCGCTGCCGACTTGTTCGCACGATCGCGAAAGCCGAGATACGACGGAACCGCGATCGCCAGCAGAATCCCGACGATCACGATGACGACGAGAAGCTCGATGAGCGTGAACCCCTCGTCGCTTGCGCGTCTTGCCGCGACGGTCTTGAAACGATGGAACATCTTCACGGTCCTCCTTGGGGTAGCCGCATCCTTTGCGCCGTGTCTATCGGGTCTGGAAAGAGTCGACCCATCCCCCTTCCAGGTGATCGACGCCCGAGCGACAGGCGCTAGGAGGTAGCGCGAACGTGCGAGACGGCCGTCGCTTCTGGCTGCTTCCGTATGCGAGCCGAGTGAGGGACGGTCCGGTCGGAATCGACCTGGGAGACCTCGCGTACGGGCGCGGGAGACCGCGCGCGCGGCACGTATCCGAAACGGGTGAAGATTCAAGACGCCCGCGAGGCGAGCCGATACACGAGCGAGTGAAGCCGATACGACTCGCGGAAGTCGAGCTTCGACCTCGCCTCGGGAACCTGCTCGTCGAGTCGGGTGCGATAACGCGCGAGCAGCTCGACGCCGCGCTTGCCGAAAAGGGTCGCAGCGGTCAGCGCTTGGGGGAGATTCTCCTCGAGCGCGGCTGGGCGAGCGAGAGGGCGCTCGCGCGAGCGCTCGCCGAACAGTACGACCTCGCGTTCGTCGATCTCGCTTCCGCGCCGCTCGACCAGAACGTCGCCGCGCTTCTCCCCGAGTCGTTCGCCCGCCGGCTACGCGCGCTTCCGATCGGGTTCGCCGACGACGACGAGACGCTTCTCGTTGCCGTCGCCGACCCGACCAACGTCGTGACGTCCGACGACCTTCGAATGGCTCTCGGCGTGAACGTTCGGCTCGTCGTGACCGAGTCGTCGCAGATCGACCGCGCGATCTCGAGCATCTATGGAAGTGGCGACGAGGTGGAGCTGGCCGGCTCGACGTCCGTGGGGCGCCGCCGCCAGGAGTCGATCGATGCGAACGCGGCTGAGAGCGCACCGGTCATCGGGCTCGTCAACGCAGTCATCCGCCAGGCGATCGAGCGGCGCGTCTCCGACATTCACTTCGAGCCTCAGCCTTCGGGGCTCGTCGTTCGCGGCCGCGTCGACGGGGTGATGCGCCAGCTCGACGTGATACCGCACGAGATGCAGCACGCCGTCGTGTCACGCCTGAAGGTGATGGGCGAGCTCGACATCGCCGAGCGGCGCCTTCCGCAGGACGGCCGCGTCTCGATCAAGTTCGGGCGGACGTCGATGGACCTTCGAATGGCGATCCTGCCGACGATCCACGGCGAGCAGATCGTGCTGCGAATCCTGTACCTCCGCGACTCGCCGGCACGCGACCTCACCGAGCTCGGCATGGCGGCGGACACGGAGGCGGAGTTCCGGCGGGCGATCACCCGTCCGTACGGGTGCGTCGTCACCTGCGGGCCGACCGGAAGCGGCAAGACCACCACCCTCTATGCGGGGCTCGAGTTGCTGAACGAACCAGGGCGCGTTCTGACGACGATCGAGGATCCGGTCGAGTCGCAGATCGACGGCGTGAACCAGATCGAAGTGAACCCGAAGGCCGGCCTCACCTTCGCGCGTGGCCTCCGAACCGTCCTTCGCTCGGATCCCGACGTCCTCCTCGTGGGCGAGATCCGTGACGAAGAGACGGCGCGAATCGCGATCCAAGCCGCGATGACCGGGCATCTTGTCCTCACGACGCTCCACGCTCAAGACGCGGCGAGCTCGATCGCCCGCCTGAAGGACATGGGCGTCAGCCCTCTCTTGATCTCGACCGCCGTGAACTGCGTGATCGCTCAGCGGCTCGTGCGCCGGCTCTGCGGCGAGTGTCGCGAGCCGTACCGGGCCGACGCGGCGTTCCTGCGCGGACGCGGCCTCGCTTCGCCCGCTGCGGACGGGGACGTAACGCTCTATCGGGCACGCGGCTGTGTCGCGTGCGGCGACGGCTATTCGGGCCGCCTCGGGATCTACGAGCTCCTACCGATCCGCGGAGCGATCGCACGACTCATGGAGGCTCCCACGGAGGAGATCGCCGCCGCGGCTGTCGCGGAAGGGATGCGGACGCTCAACGACGACGCACTTCGAGTGTGTCTCTCGGGCGCTACCTCGGTCGAGGAAGTGATGCGCGTGACGGGCGACCAGGATCTCCTGCGGATTCGCTCCTAGGCGTCCCCTTTCCGGCGCTTGAAAAGCGGCCCGAAGACGTCGGCGATGAGCTCGTCGAAGTTCTCCGGAAGGTGCCCCTCGGGCGACGCGAACTCGCGTAGGTGCAGGAGGTAGGCGCGCCACTCGCCCACTCGGTCGGGGAAGCGCTCCTCCGCCTCGTCGACGAGGCCGGCGAGAACGTCGAGGTCGCGTAGGGGTCGGACCGAATCAGCCTCCACGTCGGCGACCTCCGGCGCGTCGAGGCCGGGAGGGGCAACCGCCGCCGGAGGTGCGGGCGAAGGCGCGCCTCCGGAGACCGTCAGGTCGGCCACGATCGGCGCCTCGGGACCGACCTCACGTGCTCGTCCTCCCTCCGCGAGCTCTTGCGCGGCCGCAACCGCCCGTTCGCGTTCCTCGAGCGCTTCCACGCGGTCGGCAAGAAGCGCCTCCACCCGAGCGAGCGCCGCGTCTTCGAGCTCGCGCCACGTCTCGTCGAGCCTCGTCTTCTCACGCTCGAGCTCCTCCCCGCGGCGACGGAGCTCAACGTCGGTCTCGTCTCTGCGGCGGGCGAGTTCCGCCTCGGCCTCGCTCTCGCGTCGCTCTCGCTCCCCTAGCTCACGCTCGCGCGCGTCGAGCGCCTCCTGTCGGGCCGCGAGGTCGCGCTCGCGCGCACTCGTCTGCTCGACGCGCTCGACCGCCGCCTGCTCGCGCCTGCTCACCTCC
>JALZFU010000057.1 GCA_030861385.1 Actinomycetota bacterium | reverse complement strand
ATCGAGGTCGACGGCCTCCGCAAGCGCTATGGCCAGATCGAGGCGGTGAAGGGCCTCTCCTTCGGCGTCCGGGAGGGGGAGGTCTTCGGCCTGCTCGGGCCGAATGGCGCGGGCAAGACGACGACGGTCGAGATCCTCGAGGGCTACCGGCGCCGCGACTCGGGGGATGTCCGAGTCCTCGGCACGGATCCCGAGGACGCCGATCCGCAGTTCCGCGCCCGGATCGGCATCGTCCTCCAGTCGTCGGCCGTCTACCCGGCGCTCACGGTCGCCGAGATCCTCGAACTCTTCGCCGGCTACTACCCGAGGGCCCGCGACCCCGACGAGGTCGTCCGGCTCGTCGGGCTCGCCGAGGCGCGCGGGGCGAGGATCCGAACGCTCTCCGGGGGGCAGCTCCGCCGGCTCGACCTCGGACTGGCGCTCGTTGGCGACCCTGAGCTCGTCTTCCTCGACGAGCCGACGACCGGCTTCGACCCCGCCGCCCGCCGGCAGGCCTGGGACACGATCCGGAGCCTGCGCGAGCTCGGGAAGACGATCCTCCTGACCACGCATTACCTGGAGGAGGCGCAGGCGCTTGCCGACCGCCTGGCGATCCTGCGGGCGGGACGGATCGTGGCGACCGGGTCGCCGCAGGAGCTCCTCGCCGGGCACGCGATGGTCGAGATCCGCTTTCGGCGGAACGGCCACGAGGTCGTGATCGACACGGACGAGCCGACACGCGTCCTCCACGAGCTGACCGGGGAGGCGCTCGCGGAGGGGAGGGAGCTCGAGGCGCTCGAGGTGCAGCGGCGGACGCTCGAGGACGTCTACCTGGAGATCACGCGCGAGGCGCCGTGACGCGCCTCTTCCTTCGCCAGCTCCAGGCCGAGCAGCGGCTCTTCTGGCGAAGCCGGGAGGCGGCGTTCTTCACCTTTCTCCTCCCGATCCTGTTCCTCTTGCTCCTCGGCTCCGCCTACGGCGACGAGGAGATCGACGGCGTTCGGGGCTCGACGTACCTCGTCGCCGGCCTCCTCGGGTACGGCGTCGTCGGGACGGCGTTCGCGAGCCTCGCGATCACGCTCGTCATCCGCCGCGAGTCGGGCGTCCTCAAGCGGGTGCGGGGGACGCCGCTTCCGACCGGGATCTACCTGGCGGCGGCGATCGCCTCCATGCTCGTCGTGATCGCGCTCCAGGCGGGAGCGCAGCTCCTCGTCGGACGGTTCGTGCTCGACGCGGCCTGGCCTGCGGCGCCCGCTGCGCTCCTCGTCGTCCTTCTCCTCGGCGCCGTCGCCTTCGCCGCGCTCGGCCTCGCGATCGCCGGCGCCGTCCGGAGCGCGGAGGGCTCCTCGGCGGTCGTGAACGCGATCTACCTCCCGATGGCGTTCGTCTCGGGCGTCTTCTTCTCGGTCGAGTCGATGCCGGCGTTCCTCCGAGCGCTCGCGGAGGTGACGCCGCTCACCTACCTCCTGCGCCTCGTCCGCGACGCGTACGTCGCGGGTGAGGGCCCGGGGGCGGCGCCGGGCGACGCGCTCGTCCTCGCCGGGTGGGGCGCGGCGGGCGTCGTGCTCGCCCTTCGGTTGTTTCGCTGGGAGCCCCGCGAGGCGTGAAGACGGCGGGCGGCGGATCGTTCCCGGAGGGCGGCCGAACGGCTAGAAGACGTGGCGGTAGAGGGAGCAGCCTGCACACACGGCGGGCGGGTCGTCCGTGAGAAGGCGCGCCCGGAAGTCGCGGTAGGCGTCGTTCGTCCACACTGCGGCGAAGCCCTCCGCGCGCGCATCGCCGAGCACGGCGCGATCGGCGCCCATGACGGCGCAGCAGGGCTGCACCTTGCCGTCGTGCGTCACGTAGGAGGAGCCGAACGGCCAGCCGCAGCCGGGCGTTCCCGCTTTCCGTCGGTCGTCGCGCTCCTCGAGGCGCGGGAGCCGGAGCTTGACGTCGAGCTCCTCGGCGAGCTCGCGCGCCTCGGCGAAGATCCGATCGGCGTCCTCGTTTCGCTCCACCCAGAGCGCCTCTTCCGCCGCGTAGTCGCGGATCTCCCGGTAGTCGCCCGCGGGATCGGTGTCGCTGAACGAGTGGGAGAGGTTCTGCACCCATACCTTCGGCACCCCGAGCTCTCCGGCGAGTCGAACGAGGTCGGGAAGCTCGTGCACGTTTCGCCGCATGGCGACGAAGACGAGCTCGAGCTCCGGCTTCTCGGCGCCGCGCTCGCGCATCACCTCGACGAGGCCGAGGACGTTTCCGCGGACGAGCTCGAACTGGGAACGGTGGCGGATGTTCTCGTATGTCGCCGCCGTCGCGCCGTCGAGCGAAACGTGGAGCCAGTCGACGCCGAGCTCGACGAGCCGCTCCGCCCGCTCCCGCGTCAGTAGCGTCCCGTTCGTGTTGAAGCCCATCGCGATGCCGCGGGCGGCGAGGTGCTCGAGCATCGGGAAGAAATCGGGCGCGAGGAGCGGCTCGCCCAGTCCTTGCATCGTCACCCGGCCGAGGTCGGGGAGCTCGTCGACGATCCGGACGAACGTCTCCAGGTCCATGCTGCCGCTCGTCTTCCCGAGCGCGGGGCGGTAGCTCACGAGGCACATTCGGCAGCGGAGGTTGCAGGCGCCCGTCACTTCCACCTGGAGCTCGCGCGGGAGAGGAGGAGAGACGAGCTCCGTAGGGGCGGTCACGGCCACGACGTCTCGGTCGACGGCGCGACGAGAAGCTCGCGCACCTCGCAGCCGAGCGGCTGGCGAAGCGCGAAGACGACCGCCTCGGCGACGTCGTCGGGGCGGTTGAGCTGGGCGTCGGGCGACGGCTTGTACCGCTCCGGGCGGCCGTCGAAGAAGGAGGTCTGCATGCCGCCGGGGATGAGGAGCGTCACCCCGACGCGCCCGGCCGTCTCGGCGGAGAGGGCGCGCGTGAAACCGACGACGCCGAACTTGCTCGCGCAGTAGGCGGTCGCGTCCGAGAGCGCGCGGAGGCCGAGCGTCGAGGCCACCGTCACGACCTTGCCCTGCGAGGCTTCGAGGTAGGGAAGCGCGGCGCGGACGACGGCGGCGGTGCCGAGGAGGTTGACGGCGACGACGCGCTCCCAGGCCTCGGCTGGCACGTCCGCGAGCTTGCCGCAGCAGTCCGTCCCGGCGGCGGCGACGACGGCGTCGAGGCGGCCGTGGCGCTCGGCGATGCGGCGAACGGCATCCTCGGCAGCACGCCGGTCGGCGAGGTCGACGACTTCGTGCTCGCCCGCGTCGGGCGGCGGAACGCGGTCGAGAACGACGGCCGTCCCGCCGCCCGCTTCCAGCGCTCTCACCACCGCGGCGCCGAGCCCGGACGCGCCGCCGGTGACGAGCACGGTGCCGAGATCAGGGGAGGGCAAAGCGAAGCATCTCGTCGAGCACGTCGCCACCCCCGACCGCGGAGACACCCACTTCCGCGTCGACGGCGGCGGCGAGAAGGTGGATCGCGATCAGGTGTGCCTCCTGCACCGTTCCGGTCGTCTCCGCGTCGATGCAGATGGCGTCGTGGGCGCGCTCGGCGACCGGGTTCGGGGCCGGTCCCGTGAGCGCCCAAACGGTGAGACCGCCGTCGAGCGCCGCCTCGACCGCCGCGAGCACGTTCGCGCTTCGACCCGATGTGGTGAGGACGAACAGGACGTCGCCGGGACGCCCGTGGGCCCGGACCTGGCGCGCGAACGCTTCCTCGGAGCCGTAGTCGTTCGCGATCGCCGTGAGGCTCGACGTGTCCGAGTGGAGGGCGAGCGCGCTGAGCGGCGTGCGGTCGTCGCAGTAGCGGCCGACGAGCTCGGCCGTCAGGTGTTGCGCCTGGGCGGCGCTGCCGCCGTTCCCGGCGGCGAGGAGCCGGCCGCCGCCCACGAG
>JALZFU010000038.1 GCA_030861385.1 Actinomycetota bacterium | reverse complement strand
ACGTGGCGTACCGCGAGCTGGGATTCGCCGGCACCCGGCTGCCCAGCCTGTGGTCGCTGGGCCCCGACGTCGTCGTCCAGGCCGGCACCTTCTCGAAGACGTTCTTCCCGGGCGTCCGTCTCGGCTGGGCGGCGGGCCCAGTCGAGATCGTCTCGAAGCTCGTCTGGGCAAAGCAGAACACCGACCAGTGCGCGGGCGCGCTCGGGCAACGGCTGCTCGAGGAGTACGGACGGCGCGGCCTCCTCGACGAGCAGGTCGCGGGCGCGTGCGAGCTCTACCGCGGCCGCCGCGACCTCCTCCTCGCCGCGCTCGAGCGGCACCTCGACGGTCTCGCCTCGTGGACGCGCCCTGAGGGCGGGTTCTTCGTGTGGCTCGACGTCGGCCGCGATGGAGCAGCGGTCGCAGCGAGCGCGCTCGAGGCGGGCGTGGCGGTCGTGCCGGGCGCTCCCTTCTTCCCCGACCCGGGTAGCGGCCGCGCAAACCTTCGACTCTCCTTCAGCCGGGTGCGGGAGGACGAGATCGACGACGGCGTCCGGCGGCTCGCCGCCGCCGTCACCTCGACGGGCGACGCCGCGTAAGCGCGCTGATGGTCCTGCCGCTCGATGCGCGGCACGTGCTCGAGTCGGACGCGCTAGCCCACCTCGTCACGCTCAACCGCGACGGGACGCCGCAGGTGACGTGCGTCTGGGTCGGGCTCGAGGGTGACGAGATCGTCGCCGGCCATCTGCGGCGGCAACAGAAGCTCCGAAACATCGAGCGCAACCCTCGCGTCGCGCTCTCGCTCGAGACGGAGCGGTTGAACGAGTTCGGGCTGCGCGAGTACCTCGTCGTGCACGGGCGGGCACGGATCGAGGAGGGCGGTGCGCCCGAGCTCCTGCAGCGCCTCGCTCACGTCTACCTCGGGCCGCACGTGAAGTTCCCACCGATGCCCGACCCTCCGGCGGGGTACGTCACCCGAATCGCGGTCGAGCGACTCGGTGGGATCGGCCCGTGGGCCGCCACCTGACGCGTCGCCGCCGCGCGATCCTCGACCCAGGCGCACGGCCCGCTTGTCGGCGCGCGTCGGGGACGCGTCTTCTCGCAACGACCCCTCGGGCGGGGCATTGCGCGGGGTCCGGCAGGCGAGTTCAGTGAGAGCGAGACGACGACCCTGCGGCGGAACGCGGAGGCGAGCATGTCCCGCTTACGACGCAGCATCGAGGACTTTTTCCTTCGGAACGCGACCGGCGTCGTCGACGAGCTGGCGGACGAGCGGGGCGGCCGACTCGCCGTCGTCCTCGCCGAGGTCGAGGAGCGACGCGCGGAGGTCGCCGCGGCCGAAGCTCGCGCCGAGGAGCTCGAGCGACGGCTGGCGCGCCTTCGGCCGACGCACGAGGCCGAGGTCGCGGAGATCGAGTACCTGGTCAGCGAGCTCGAGGCACGCGACCGAGAGAACGCGCGACTCCGAGGCCAGGTGGCCGAGCTCGCGAGGCGGGTCGACGCCGGGCACCGCGAGCGCGACGAGCGCGACCGCTTCGCCTGCGAGCAGGTGCGCCGCGTGGAGGCGCAGGAGCGGTGGATCGCCGAGCTTCGGGAGAGGCTCGGCGCTGAGGAGGCGGCGCGAAGGGAGGCGGAGCAAGCCGTCCGCTCGCTCGAGGAGGCAACGCGGGCGCGCGGGCGCGCAGGGTTCGAACTGGGCGAGAAGCGGCGCGAGCTCGCCGCGCGTGCGGCCGAGCTGGAACGGCGTGAGGCGGCGATCGAGCGCGTCGAGCGCGTCGAGGAGCGCAGCCGCGAGCTCCACGAGCTGACAGCGCGGCTCACTGCGCGTGAGCACGAGCTAGCGGCGAGGGAGGCCGATCTCGCGACCGCCGAGACGCTGACCGAGTCGCACCGCGCCCAACTCGAGCGGCAAGACCGCCGTCTCGCGGAGCGGAAAGAGACGCTCGCCTCCCGCGCTCGCGAGCTCGAGCGGCGCGAGAACGAGGTGGAGGCGTACGCGGCCCGCTCCGAAGCCGAGCTCGAGCTCCGCGAGGATCGCGTCCGCGAGGCCGAGGCCGAGCTCGAGGAGCTGCGCGACCGTCTCGCCCGCAAGGACGCCGAGCTCGCGCGCTACGTCGCCCAGGTTCAGCGCTCGCTCAACCGGCGCGACCCGTGGCGCCTAGGGGTCCAGACGGGCGCGTAGATCCCCGATCGCGGCGAGCCTTAGAGTTCGCCGAGTGATCTTCGAGCGGACCGAACACCCGGCGTGGCTCTCGAACGCGTACCTCGTCGCCGAGGGGCCGAGCGGCCGCGGCGTCCTCGTCGACGGGAACGGCGTCGCCGAGCCGCTCGTCGAGCGGATCGAGCGCGAGCGGATCGAGGTCACGCACATCCTCGTGACGCATCGGCACGCCGACCACGTCGAGGGCGTTGAAGGGCTCGCCCAGCGCTTCGGCGTTCCGGTTCTCGGGTTCGATCGGCTCGCCGACGGCGAGGTCGTCCGCTCGGGCGAGCTCGAGATCGAGGCGCTCTTCACCCCCGGCCATGCGACCGACCACGTCGCCTTTCTCGTGGACGGAAGCGAGTGCCTCACCGGGGACGCCCTCTTTCGAAGGACGGTCGGCGGCACGCGTGGCGGCGGGCCGACCGGTTTCGTCGATCTGAAGGGATCGATCATGGAGCGCCTCCTGACCCTCCCGCCGGAAACCCGCGTCCATCCCGGCCACCGCGAGCCGACGAGGGTCGGGGAGGAGTGGGCCGAGAACCCGTTCGTCCGGTTGTGGCGCGGCCTCGATCCGGAGGGCGCCGAGCCGTGTCGCGTGCGAGGCGTCGATGCGACGCTCGTCCTTTGGGCGCGAGACTACGACGGCGGGCACAAGGCGTGGGTTCGCTTCCCCTCCGGCGAGGACGCGATCGTCGGCGGCTCGCAGGTCGAGCGGCTCTCGAAGCTCTAGCCCTCGGCATCCTTCGCCGGAAAGAGCACCGTCGGCGTCTCCTCCTTCGCGGGATCCCGGTGGCGGACGAGCACGTCGACGAGCGTCGCGAGGACGGCCGCGAACGGGATCGCGAGGAGGACGGCGAAGCCGCCGAAGAGGATCGTGACGGACGACACGGCGATGAGAACCGTGAGCGGCGTCAGCCCGACCGCGTCCCCGAGGACGCGGGGGATGACCAGGTAGTCCTCGAGCAGGCGGACGATCAGGACGGCGAGCCCGGCCGCGAACGCGACCCCGAGCGAGTCGGTCAGGCCGACGCCGACCGCGAAGGCGCCCGCGGTCATCGGCCCGATCACGGGGATGATCTCGACGACGCCGGCGAAGATCCCGAGAAGGAGCCAGAAGGGCAGGCCGATGATGCGAAAGGCGACCGAGAGTACGGTCGCCACCATGATGATCAGGATCAGCTGCCCGCGGACGTACGCGCCGAGCTTCGCGTCGATCAAATCCCACGTGTCGCGGACGATCTTGCGCCTCGGGCGGGGCAGGAGCGACGTGACGAGCCCGATCGCGCGGTCGCGCTCGAAGATCCAGTAGGCGGCCGACGCGAGGGTGAAGAAGATCCCGACCATGACCTCGAAGGCGCGTACGGTGATCTCGAGGGCGGGATCGAACGCGCGCTCCGCGATCTCGTCCGCGCTGGGAAGCTCCTCGAGGCGGTCCTGGATCGAGATCAGCACACGCTGCCGGATCCCCTCCGCCTCGGCCGCCTGGCGCTCGAGCTCGGCCTGGGAGGTCGGCACCGCCTCACGGATCTGCTCGCTCGCAGTCGGCACGACGAAGTAGAGGAGGAGGCCGACGGCGGCGACGAGCCCCAGGTAGTGCACCGCGATTCCGACCCCCCGCGGAAGGCCTCGCCGCCGGAGAGCCTCGACGCCCGGGCGCATGGCCGCGGCGATGATGAAGGCGAGGAAGAGAATCGAGATGAGGAGCTTGAGCTTCCAGAGCGCGAGCCCTGCGACGACGACGCCGCCGATCACGACGGCGGCGACGAACGCACGGCGGGCGGTCTCGCGCATCTCCTTCGTCTGCCCCGTCCGTATTGGAGCAAACAGGCGCGCCCCGCGCCCAACGCGAGGGCTGGCCGGCGTTCCGCCCGGCGCTCCTTAGAAGCCCGCTTCCCGAACGCCCGTGGCGATCAGGAGGAGGACGATCACGGCGAGGATGACGCGGTAGACGGCGAAGAGCGAGTACGTGTGGCGCCGGACGTAGCCGAGGAGCGCCCAGATCGCGACGAGGCCGCTGACGGCGGCGGCGAGCGTCCCGACGACGAACGGCCCCGTCGATCCGGGCGGGAGGTCGGAGAGGAGGACGTCCTGGAACCCCTTCCAGACGACCGCGCCGAGCGTCGTCGGAAGGAGGAGGAGGAACGAGAAGCGGGCGGCCGCGTCGCGCTCGAGGCCGCGAAAGCGCGCCGCCGAGATCGTGATTCCCGACCGCGAGACTCCGGGCGCGAGCGCGAGTGTCTGGGCGAGCCCGATCGCGATCGCGTCTCGAAGGCCGATCTCGCCGACGCGTCGGTCGCCGCGCGAGCGGTCGGCGATCCAGAGGACGAGGCCGAAGACGGCGAGGAGGATCGCGATCTGCCACGGCTCCCCGAGGCGGTCTGCGATCACTTCCTCGCCAAGCGCGCCGACCACGACCGCCGGGACGGTCGCGACGGCGATGAGCCAGGCGACGCGCTCGCTCGGCGTTTCGATCGTGCGGCGACCGACGCTCGCGACGAAGCTCCGCACGAGAAGAGCGACGTCGCGTCGGAAGTAGAGGGCGACGGCGACGAGCGTCCCGAGGTGCAGCGCGACATCGAAGGTCTGGTTGAAATCGTCGTTCCTCTCGAGGTAATGCCAGTCGGCCGCCCACGGGACGAGGATGAGGTGCCCGGAGGACGAGATCGGGAGGAGCTCCGTGAGCCCCTGGGTCAAGCCGAGGGCGAGCGCCTGCCAGTTCGAGAGCGCGCCGGCCCGCTCACCCACCCGTGCCGCAGCGAGCGCGACCGCGAGGAGGAGCACCGCGCCGCCGGCCGCGTAGATCCCGGCACGGCGGGTGTACCAC
>JALZFU010000018.1 GCA_030861385.1 Actinomycetota bacterium | reverse complement strand
CCTCGAGCTCGTTCGCGGGATCGCCGCGCACGTCGCGGGCGAGCCGCTTCCCGAGCCGGTCGCCGCTGTCGAGCCGCTTCCGCTCGAGGCGATCCACCGGGAGCGCTCGCGCTTCCGCTACTGCACGAGCTTCTTCCTCGAGGGCGACGCAGTCGACCCAGTGCGGCTCGAGAGCGAGCTTGGCGAGTTCGGGGACTCGCTCCTCGTCGTCGGGTCGCCCGGCGCCGTCAAGGTGCACTTCCACACCGACGAGCCGGGACGCGCGCTCTCGCTTGCGACCGCCGCCGGCGTCGTCGAGGAGGTCGAGATCAGGAACATGCACGTCCAGACGGCCGCGCGCGAGGAGCGGCTCGTCTCGCTCACAGGTGCGCCGGCTCGCTCCGCCGTCGTCGCCGTCTCCGCCGGCGCGGGCAACCGCCGCCTGTTCGAGAGCCTCGGCGCCGCTCGCATCGTCGAGGGTGGCCAGACGATGAACCCCCCGACGTCGGAGATCGTCGCCGCGGTCGAAGCCGCGGGAACCGATGAGGTGGTCGTCCTCCCGAACAACCCGAACGTCTGCCTCGCGGCGGACCAGGCGGCCAAGGCGGCAACGAAGCGCGTCGTTGTCGTGCCGACCGAGACGATCCAAGCTGGGCTCGCGGCGATGGTGGCCTTCCAGGCCGGCCACGGCGCCGAGGAGAACGCCGAGGAAATGAGGCGGGCTGCGATCTCGGTCCGTGTGGGAGCGGTGACGCGGGCGTCGCGGACGACGCTGGTCGGCGGTCTTGCGATCGAGCAGGGCGACTTCCTCGGGCTCGTCGAGGGCGAGGCAGTTGCGAGCGGCGCGCGCCTGGACGCGGTCGCGCGGCAGGTGGTCGAGCGCCTCGTCCCGGCGGACGCCGACGTCCTGACGATCCTCGTCGGCGATGGCGCCCCCGACGTGGTGCCGCTCCGAGAGGAGCTCGAGGCGGCGCACCCGGCCCTCGAGATCGAGGTGCACGAGGGTGGCCAGCCGCACTACCCGCTCCTCTTCTCGGCCGAGTAGACGGCCCGACGCCATCCTCGAGTCTTTTCCACAGGCCGGTTTTCGCCGATACTGCCGGTGTGGACGACCGCCCGGTGATCCGCGTCGTGCTCGTCGAGGACAACGACATCTACCGCGAGGCGCTCGAGCTCTCGCTCGCCGTGACGCCCGATCTCAAGGTCGTCGGTGCGGTCGGCGACGGGCAGGCCGCGGTCGAGCTCTGCGCGGACGCGCGGCCGGACGTCGTCCTCATGGACTACCGCCTGCCGGGCCTCGACGGCGTCGAGGCGACAGCCGCGATCCGGGCGGCGACCGACGCCGCCGTCGTCGCACTCACCGCGGCGGCCGAGCCTGCCGAGCTCGAGGCGCTGATGGAAGCAGGCGCCGTGACTTGGCTCACGAAGGACAGCGACGTGACCGAGATCGTGGACGCCGTTCGCGAGGCGGCCGCTCGGGGTGCGTCTCTCGTCTGAGAACACCGCGGTCGTCCTCGACTCGACCGCCGACCTTCCCGACCCCGCTTCCCGCCGCCCGAACTGGCGGCTCGTTCCCCTCTACGTCCGCTTCGGCGACGAGACGTTCCGCGACCATGTCGACCTCTCGGCCGCTGACTTCTACCGCCGCCTGCGAGCGACACTCGCCTCGCCGACGACCTCCCAACCGACGCCTGCCGACTTCGCGGCCGTGTTCGATGCCCTCTCCGCGTACGAGCGGGTCCTCTGCGTCCTCATCTCGGGGCGGCTTTCGGGGACGCTCGAGAGCGCGCGCCTCGCGGCGCAGGACCGGTGGGACCGCGTTCGCGTGATCGACTCGAAGAGCGCCTCGGGTGGCATCGTGATCCTCGCCGACGCCATCCAGCGCCGGCTCGAGCGCGGAACGACGGACGAGGAGGTCGACGAGCTCGTGATGCGCTTCCATCGGGAATCAGGACTTCTCTTCACCGTCGATACGCTCGACTACCTCGTCCGCGGCGGGCGTATCGGCAAGGCTGCCGGGCTCGCCGGCCAGCTCTTGAACGTGAAGCCGATCCTCGCCATCCGCGACGGGGAGGTCGTCCCCGTGAAGCGAGTCCGTGGCCGCGCGAAGGCGCTCGCCGAGTTCGAGCGGCTCTTCACCGACGCGACCGAGGACGCGGCCGACCTCCATCTCGGCGTTGCTCACGCGGATGCGCCGGACGTCGCCGAGGAGCTCGCGCGGCGGCTCGCGCGCGTCCGCCCCCACGCCTCGCTCGACTTCCGCGCCGAGCTCGGTCCCGTGATCGGCGCGCACGGCGGGCCCGGCACGCTCGGGCTCTTTTGGTTCCGGGACTCGTAGGCGAAGCTCGCGCCTACGAACGCGCGAGGAGCGCTCGAATGGCGCGGTGGGGATCCTCGGTGATCGGCGCGCCGTGGTTCAAGCAGAGGATCGCGAAGTCGAGGTCGAGCAAGCGCTCGACCGTCCGACGCGTCTCCTCGGGCTCGTCGTGGTACTCGAGGGGCACGTAGTCCAGTCGCTCGTCACCGTAGTTCGTCAGGAGATCGGGGCAGAAGAGGACGCGCGGCTCACGCTCGAGGAGGAAGGCGAAATGGATCTCCTCGGGCCCGGGCGCCCGGATCGCTCGAAGATCGCCGGGGAGGAGGTCGCCTTCCCGGTAGCGCTGGTCGGGCTCCTCCTCCATCGGCCGGGTGCCCTCCGGTGCATGGACGGGCGCGCCGAAGCGGCGGCGGTAGCGCCACGATGAGCGCTGGTGGCACTGGGCGGTGAGGCAGATCGCGTCGACTCGGCCGAGGCTCGTGAGCGCGTCGTCGGCCAGGGGTAGCGGGTCGACGAGGACGACCCCGCCGTTCGCCGAGACGGCGTGGGCGTCGGCCTCGTGCCCGCCGATCCGCTCGTCGCTCACCCACCAGCGCCAGACGCCGGGGACGATCTCCTGGAGCGCGTCGGCGACAGCACGCGGCTCGCTCACCCGACTATCGTACGGCGCCGTGTCGGCGGTCGCGCACTGGGACGACGTCGAGCCGGAGCGCCGGGAGCGCGGACACATCGCGGGGAGCTGGCGCGATCTCGGGACAGCGGCCGGGAGCGTCTCCGTGGGTGTCCAGCGAATCGAGGTCGACCCGGGACGCTGGTCGACCCCGCTCCACGTCGAGGGCTCCGACGAGGAGATCTTCTTCGTCCTCGCGGGCTCCGGGATCTCGCTCGAGTGGAACGGCGAGTCGACGGCCGCCTACGCGATCCGCGCGGGAGACTGCGTCGTGTACCCCGCGCTCGAGGTAGGGCACACCACCCGCGCCGGGCCGGAAGGCCTCGACCTGCTCGCGTTCGGGATGCGCTCGTACGCGGATGCGGCGACGTACCTGCCGCGGGCGGGCGTCGCGTGGCTCGGACCGACGTGGGTCCTCGTCGGCGGCGAGGAGAACCACCCGTGGACGCGCGAGGCGGCCGCGGGCGAGCCCGAGGTCGGAGAGCTGATGGAGCGACCGTCGACGATCGTGAACCTGGCGGAGGTCGACGGCGACGAGCGCGCCGGCGAGACGGTCGCGCGGGCGCGGCGAAACCTCGGCCGCGCCGCCCGGTCCCTTCGGACGGGCATCCAGCACGTCGTCGTCGCGCCCGGGAAGCTCGCGGTCCCCCCGCACTGCCACTCGGCGGAGGAGGAGATCTTCGTCGTCCTCGACGGCGAGGGCGCACTTATCCTCGGGAGCGACGAGCACCGTGTTCGCCGGGGGTCGATCGTCGCGCGCCCCGCGGCGACGGGCGTCGCCCACACGTTCCGAGCGGGCGACGAGCCCCTCACGCTGCTCGCGTACGGAACGCGGGAGCCGAACGACATCACGTACTACCCCCGCTCGGACAAGATCTCGTTCCGCGGCGTCGGCGTGGTCGCCCGGCTCGAGAAGCTCGACTACTGGGACTGCGAGGACTAGCTCGCTCCGGCGCGCTTCCGCGCGCCTTCCGCCACGAACGGCATCCACACGCGCGTTCTTCGACGCTACGCTGCGAGCGAGAAGGAGGGCGGGTCGGGCCCGAGTCACTCGCGCGAGCATTCCGCGGCCTCGCGGCGAGGTCGGCGCGAGCGTCGCGGAGCGTGTCTGTCCGGCAGGCTCCGTACGGTGAAAGCGTCCTGGCTGTCAAGGTGACCACCCGCCCGGCGCTGGCCGGCTTCGCTGGTGTGGTCCCGTTCGCCGCGACGCGGCTTCGCCGCTTCCCGGCCGAGATGTCCGTCGAGACGCTCCCCGGCGTGGGGCCGAAGGTGGGGGCGGGGCTCGCCGCGCTCGGGATCCGAACCCTCGGCGACCTCGTCGAGCACATCCCACGAGGACACCTGGACTGGTCGCGGGCGACGGGCTTCGCGTCGCTCAAGCTGGGCGAGGAGGCGACGGTCGCTTGCACCGTCGAGCGCGCCCGCGTCCGCCCGACGCGGCGACGGAGCCTCAGGCTCGTCGAGGCGACCGTCGTCGATCCGGAAGGGGGCCGAGCGACGGCGCTCTGGTTCAACCAAGCCTGGCTCGCGGAGCGCCTCCGGCCCGGGACGCCACTCCTCCTGCACGGGGAGCTCCAGTCGGGCGGGACGTTCCGCGTCGAGCGACACGAGTTCGACGGGGAGCGGTCCGGGCTCCACACCGTGGGCCTCGTCCCCGTCTACCCGGCGAGCGAGGCCGTCTCGACCGCGCGTCTTCGCGAGCTCACGGAGCTCGTCCTCCCGCAGGCGCGCTACGTCCTCGATCCACTCCCGGCGGACGTCCGCGCCGCCGAGGGCCTTCCCCTCCGGGCCGACGCGCTCGCTGCCTGCCACCGTCCGCGGAAGCACACGGACGTCGAGCGCGCGCGCCGGCGGCTCGCGTTCGAGGAGTTCGTCGTCCTCCTTGCGGGGCTCGCTCGCCGGC
>JALZFU010000014.1 GCA_030861385.1 Actinomycetota bacterium | reverse complement strand
GCCGGCGAGCTCGCGCGGACGTCGGCTCTCGCCCCGGGCGGGAGCCGATTAGGCTCCGTTCATGGCGAAGACCGAGGAGCCGAGCCGCTCCATCGAGCCGACGAAGGAGGACCGCCTCGCGGAGCTCGAGCGCCTGCGCGAGGAGGCTCTCCACCCGGGCGGCGAACGCGCGGTCCGCCGGCAGCGCGAGCGCGGAAAGCTTCTGGCGCGAGAGCGGCTCGAGCGACTCCTCGACCCCGGCAGCTTCGTCGAGCTCGACCGCTTCGTCCGCCACCGAAACCCGCACTTCGGGATGATGGAGCGGCGGCCGTGGGGCGACGCCGTCGTGACCGGCTACGGGACGATCTTCGGCCGCCGCGTGTTCGTCTTCTCGCAGGACTTCACCGTCTTCGGCGGGACGCTCTCGGAGGCGTTCGCCGAGAAGATCTGCAAGGTGATGGACCTCGCTCTCAAGTACGGCTGCCCGGTGATCGGGATCAACGACTCGGGCGGTGCCCGCATCCAGGAGGGGGTCGTCTCGCTCGGCGGCTACGCGGAGATCTTCTGGCGCAACGTCCAAGCCTCGGGTGTCGTCCCCCAGATCAGCCTCGTCATGGGTCCGACAGCGGGTGGAGCCGTCTACTCGCCGGCGATGACCGACTTCGTCCTGATGGTGAAGGAGAGCTCATACATGTTCATCACGGGCCCCGAGGTCGTGCGGACGGTCACGGGCGAGGACGTTACTTTCGAGGAGCTCGGCGGAGCCGCCACCCACGCCTCGAAGTCGGGCGTCGCGCACATCACCGCGGACGACGAGGAGGCCTGCCTCGAGGACGCCCGCTACTTGCTCTCGTTCCTGCCTCAGAACAACGTCGACCCGCCGCCCTACTTCGCTCCGAGCGACCCGGTCGAACGCGAGGACGCCGACCTCGACCGCCTCGTCCCGGACAATCCGAACAAGCCGTACGACATGCGCGACGTCGTCTGCCGCGTCGTCGACGACCGCGAGTTCCTCGAGGTGCACGAGCTCTGGGCGGAGAACCTCGTCTGCGGCTTCGCCCGCCTCGCGGGGCACCCGATCGGTGTCGTCGCGAACAACCCTCGTGCGCTCGCCGGGACGCTCGACATCGACTCGTCGGTGAAAGGCGCCCGCTTCGTCCGCTTCTGCGACGCGTTCAACATCCCGCTCGTCACGTTCGTCGACGTGCCCGGCTTCCTTCCGGGGACGGCGCAGGAGTGGGGCGGGATCATCCGGCACGGCGCGAAGCTCCTCTACGCCTACTGCGAGGCGACCGTGCCGAAGATCGCGGTGATCACGCGAAAGGCGTACGGGGGCGCCTACGACGTCATGAGCTCGAAGCACATCCGCGCTGACTTCAACTTCGCGTGGCCCACCGCCGAGGTCGCGGTGATGGGGCCGGAGGGCGCGGTGAACATCGTGTTTCGGAAGGAGCTCGAGGAGGCGGACGATCCGGACGCGCGGCGCGGCGAGCTGATCGCCGACTATCGCGCTCAGTTCGCCAACCCGTACACCGCAGCCGAGCGAGGCTACGTCGACGACGTCATCGAGCCTCGCCGAACGCGGGCCGTTCTTGCGGATGCGCTCGAGACCGCGCTCACGAAGCGCGAGCGCCGCCCGCCCCGAAAGCACGGGAACATTCCGCTCTAGCGTCGCTCCGCGTCGCGACTCTCGTCGTGAGCGTGCGTTTCGTGAGCGTCCGGCGAGACTGGGTCTTTTAGATCGCGGCCGAATACCCTATGGTCTTAGACATTGTTGCGACTGCGGCTTTGCGGCTCTAGGGTCACCGGGGGCTTCCGGGCGGCCATGCCGTGACGGCGGCGGTCCCGGAGACCGCACCCGTCCAGCTCCTGCTTGCCGACGGCGCCGCAAGCAGGCGCGCGCGCCTGCGGGTCGCGCTCGAGGGGCGCGGGTTCGTCGTCGCGGACGAGGTCTCCGACGCCGCGTCGGCCGCGGCAGCCGCGCTGCGCCGGCGGCCGGACGTGTGCCTCCTGGATCTCGACCTTCCCGGCGATCCGATCGGCGCCGTCGCGAGGATGGTGTCCGAGCTCCCGGGCGTCGCGGTCGTCTGCCTGGCGACCCGCAGGGACGACGAGCGCCTGCTGGAGGCGCTTCGCGCGGGAGCGTGCGGGTACATCGTGAGAGACGTCGAGGCCGCGCGCCTTCCGCTTGCCCTTCTCGGTGTCCTCGTGGGCGATCCTGCCCTTCCACGAGCGCTGGCGGAGCGCGTGATCGACGAGTTTCGTGAGCTCGGCCCGCGCAGGCGCCTGCCGCCGGGCGTCGAGCTGACGAACCGCGAGTGGAAGATCCTCGGCCTCCTCGGGCAGGGCCTGACGACCGCTGAAGTCGCGAACCGTCTCTTCATCTCGCCGAGCACGGTCCGTTGCCACGTCGCGGCGATCCTCAAGAAGCTCCACGTGCCCGACCGCAAGGCGGC
>JALZFU010000011.1 GCA_030861385.1 Actinomycetota bacterium | reverse complement strand
GCCTCAGCCGAGCCGCCCCGGCCCGCGGCCGCGAGAGCGACGAGCGCGAGCACCGCGGCTGCGGCGAGGATCGCGCCCGCGAGGAGCGCGCGTCGTGTCCGTCGGGTCATCGCTCGCGCGACAACCCGTCCTAGTGCTGGTGCGCGACCACTCTCCACGCGTGGATCAGGAGAGCGAGCGCGAACGCCGGCAGACCGAGGATTACCAGGTACGCGACGACGACCCAGAACGTCTCCATCTCTGCTCCTTTCACCTCTCGCTTTCGTCTCGTGGGACAGTGCAGGCCGCAGCGCGCGGCGGTGATCGGCCGGACGGACGACGGCGAGGTCCGGATCCGGGCGTCTGGACGACGGATGACCCGATCCTTCACCGAGGAGCGTCTGGAATGCTCACCGCCGCGCGGGCCGGACCTCGCGATCCGACGATCGCCCGATCGTCGCGTCCTCGGCGGGCGCAGATCATGCCCGCATGGATCGGAGAACCGCCAAGGGCCGGCAGGGCTCACCCGTTCCCGTTGTTGCGTGGACGTACGAGCTTCCACCCGAGGGAGGGGCGACCGAGGGCCTCGAGGGTTACGCCGTCGAGTCCGCTGACGGCGAGCGGCTGGGGTCAGTCTTCGTCGTCCTCCGGCGCGGATCCGCGCGGTATCTCGCCGTGAAGCGTCGCGCCCCGCGGCGGCGCGACCTTCGCCTCGTGCCGTGGGAGGACGTCGCGGTCGTCGACCACGGGACGGAGACGGTGGAGCTCACGATCTCGGCGGAACGGCTTGCCCGCGCTCCCCGGCTCGCTCGCGACAAGGGAACCGGCGGAGAGGCCGACGCCATTCGCCTCACGGGTTTCGTACCCGAGGGCGGAGGGCGAGGGCCCGCCCGACCTCGGGCGACTCGGATCGGCGCTCCCTTCCTGGCGGGGCTCGGCCTCGGGGCGATCGGCTTGCTCGCCGTGCTCGTCGCGATCCTTTTCGTGGCGGGTCCCCGCTCCCAGGATCGCGAGGACCTGCTCGTCGCGCTCGTCGCGCTCGTCCTGCTCGGAGCGGTCGCGAGCGCGCTCGGCTCGATCTACCGCGACGGTCGCGTCCGCGACGTCGTAGGGAACGCCGAGAGCAATCACGCGAAGCGCGAAGACCGGTAGACCGCGGCGCGTCGTCGCGGCGCGGCCTCCCGCTGGGCGGCTCCGGCGGCGTGGAGGCAGCGATGACCTACTCGCTCCACACGCAGCCGGCGTCGAGCTCGCTCCGGCGCTCCTCGCCGTGGCCGCCTACCGGTTCGTCGACTTCTGGGCGCCGCTTGCGCCGGCGCGCGTCATGCTTTCGGCCGCGCGGCGAGTCGAAGCCGACCTGGTCCGCGTCCGTCGGCGCGCGGGTCGGCGTTGAGCGGATGGTGGCAGGCCGCGAGGTGGCCGTTCCCGTAGTCGGTGAGCGGCGGCTCGACCTCGCGGCAGATGTCCGTCATGTAGCGGCACCGCGGGTGGAAGCGGCAGCCGGAGGGCGGGTCGATCGGGCTCGGGACGTCGCCCTGGAGGACGATCCGCTCGCGGCGCTGGGCCAGGTCGGGGTCGGGGATCGGCACCGCCGAGAGGAGCGCCTCGGTGTACGGCATGATCGGCCGCGTGTAGAGCTCCTCCGCCGGCGAGAGCTCGACGAGCTTGCCGAGGTACATCACGGCGATGCGGTCGGAGACGTGGCGGACGACGCCCAGGTCGTGCGCGATGAAGATGTACGTCAGGCGGAACTCGTCCTGCAGCTCGTCCAGCAGGTTGATCATCTGGGCCTGGATCGAGACGTCGAGGGCGGAGACGGGCTCGTCGGCGACGACCAGCTTCGGGCGCAGCGCGAGCGCGCGGGCGATGCCGTTGCGCTGGCGCTGGCCGCCGGAGAACTCGTGCGGGTAGCGGTTGTAGTGCTCGGGGTTCAAACCGACGCGAGCCATGATGTCCTGGACTTTCTTCTTCGAATCGCCTTCCGTCTTGTGCACCCGGAAAGGCGCTCCGATGATCTGCCCGACGGTCTGACGCGGGTTAAGCGATGCGTATGGGTCTTGGAAGACCATCTGCATCTCCCGACGGAGTGGACGCATACGCCGTGGCGAGTACTTCGTGATGTCCTCACCGTCGAAGATGATCTTTCCCGACGTCGATTCGAGGAGCTTCACGATCAGGCGAGCGG
>JALZFU010000001.1 GCA_030861385.1 Actinomycetota bacterium | reverse complement strand
AGCGAGCGCGGCGAGCCCGCAGCGGAGGGACGCGCCCGGCCCGCGCTCCCAGTCGCGGCACTCGACGACGCGCTCGCCGATCTCCGGAAGGGGATGCGCGCCCGCCACGACCACGATCTCGTCCACGCCGCTCGCCCGCACGCGCTCGAGCACGCGCGGGACGAGGAGCGCCTGCTTCGGCGAGCCGAAACGAGTGGCGGCGCCGGCGGCGAGGACGACCGCGCCGATGACACGCCGCGCCTTGGTCGTTTCGCGGGCCGCGAGACGGGGAGGACGGACGGCGTGCGGTGGACGCGCGAGCGGGTCGGCTACGCCGTCGTCGGGCTCGCGATCGGCGGGCTCGCGGACGGCTTCGTGCTGCACCAACTCCTGCAGTGGCACCACCTCTGGTCGCGACGGACGAGCGATGCCACCGTCGCCGGCCTCGAGGACAACACGTTCGCCGACGGCGTCTTCCACACGGTCACCCTCGTCGTCCTCGTCGGCGGAATCGGCCTCCTCGTCGGCCGGCGCGTCGAGGCGCGCGCTCTCGTCGGCCTCGCCCTCGTGGGCTGGGGGACGTTCCACGTGGTCGACCAGCTCCTCTTCCATCTGGCGCTCGGGGCGCATCACATCCGTGAGCACGTGGCCGACCCCGAGCTCTACGACTGGGCGTTCTTCGCGATCGGGCTCGCGCTCATCGCGCTCGGCGCGTCGATCGCGCGGAGCCGTCCCGGCGCCCAACTAGCGGGCGACCGCCTCTAGCGCCCGGGCGACGAGCGCCCGGGCGATCTCGACCTTGTACCCCGTGCCCGGGAGGGGCGTCGAGTCGTCGAGCGCCGCCGAGGAGGACAGCCGCCACGGGATGGGAGCGACCCCGGCGAGCGCGAGGCGGACGTCGGCGCCGAAGCGGGCCGCGGCGACGCCGACGAGCGGGAACGCGAAACGCCGCCGGTCCATCGCCTTCAGGTAGATGCTCGCGTCGGGGCGAGGAACGTCGAGCCAGAGGACGAGCTCGTCGGGCGCGAGCGCGACGACGTCTCGGTTCTCGTCGGTCGGGAGCCGGTAGAGCTCGGCCAGCGGGAGGGAGCGGCGCTCCGTCTCCGCCGTCGCGCCGAGCGCGAGGAGCGCCGCGGCCGGATCCGACGGGTGCGCCGAGGCGCAGCGATCGTTCCCGAAGATCGCATGCTCGCGGTGTTCCCCCTCGCGCGCGTGGCAGCGCTCGCCGCCGTGCAGGTAGCAGGGGAAGTGAAGCCGCCAGTACCAGCACCGCGTCGCCTGGCGCAGGTTGCCGCCGATCGTCCCCATGTTCCGAAGCTGTGGCGAGGCGGCGAGACGGCACGCTTCCCGCAGGGCGGCCGGGACGGCCTCCGAGCGCTCGAGCTCGGCGAGCGTCGTCCCCGCCCCGATCCGATCGGGCGCGATCCCGCTCGGGACGAGCGCCCGTACGTCGACGAGCGTCGTCGCGTCGACGAGCTGGTCGCGGACGAGCGGGACGAGGTCGGTGCCGCCCGCGAGCGCGCGGGCGCCGTTCCCGAGCTCCGCCCGAGCGTCGTCGACGCTAGGCGGGCGGACGAGCGAGAGCTCGCTCACGGTTCCTGAGTGCCTCGAGAACCCCTTCCCGCGTGATCGGCAGCGAGCGGACGTCCGCGCCCGTTGCGTCTCGGACCGCGTTCGCGATCGCGGGGGCGATGGGGATGATCGGGGGCTCGCCGAGGCCCTTCGAGCCGAGGTTCGTGAGGTGCGCGTCCGGGCGGTCGACGAACTCGGCGACGATCTCGGGCGGCACGTCCGCGATCGTCGGCAGCTTGTAGGCGTCGAGCGTCTGCGTGAGGACGCGGCCGGAGCTCGGGTCGAGGAGGCGCTGCTCGGCCAGCGTGTGCCCGATCCCCTGGATGATCCCGCCCTCGACTTGGCTCGCGGCGCCGAGCGGGTTGATGATCCGGCCGACGTCGTGCACCGCGAAGACGCGCTCGACGCGAACCTCGCCCGTCTCCGTGTCGACGGCGACCTCGGCGACATGGACGCCGAAGGTCATGACGCGCATCCCGGCCGGGTTGGGACCGCACGCGCCCTTCCCGAGGATCTGCGCGTGCTCGAGGAGCTCCGTCAGTTCCTCGAGCGGCCACGAGCCGCCGTGCGCGGAGACGATCTTGCCCTGATGGATCGAGAGCGCGCGCTCCTCGAGCTGGAAGCGCTGGGCGGCGATCTCGAGGAGCTGGCGCTTCGCGTCGGCCGCCGCCGAGCGGACGGCCGGTCCCATCGTCGGCGTGGTCGACGAGCCGCCCGAGACGACCGCGTACGCGCCGTGGGAGGAGTCGCCGAGCTCGACCTCGACTCCGTCGAGCGCGACGCCGAGTTCCTCGGCCGCGATTTGCGCCATCGCGGTGCGCGTCCCCGTCCCGATGTCCTGCATCGCCGTGATCACGGTCGCCCGCCCGTCCTGCTCGATGCGAACGGTCGCGTAGCTCGGCGGGGCGGCGCTTCCGAACCAGATCTGGGTGGCCATCCCGACGCCTCGCCGCCACGGCCCCTCCGAGCGTGCGCGCACGAGGTGCCGCCGGTCCCAGTGCGGCTCTGCTCGCCGGTAGCACTCCATCAGGTTCTTGCCAGAGAACGGCCGCTCGTCCTTCGGGTCCGCGTCCGCGTGGTTTCGGATCCGAAACTCAAGCGGGTCGAGCTCGAGCTTCGCGGCGAGCTCGTCCAGGAGGCGCTCGAGCCCCCAGACTCCCTCGACGAACCCGGGGGCGCGGAACGCGTCCATCGGCGGCGTGTTCGTTCGGGCACCGTACTCGACCGTCTCGACGTTCTCGCAGGCGTAGAGCATCTGGATCGGCCCGGCGGTCGATGGCAGCCAGCCGTCCCAGCCGAGCGCGCAGACGTACTCGCCGCGAAGGGCAACGAGAGTGCCGTCGGCGCTTGCCCCGGCGGTCAGCCGCTGGATCGTCGCGTTTCGGTTCCCGGCCGCGAGGTTCTCCTCGCGTCGCGTGAGGGCGCAGCGGACCGGGCGGCCCGTCTTGCGCGCGAGGACGGCGGCGACGAACGTGTAGTCGCCCGCTTGGTTCTTCGCGCCGAAGCCGCCGCCCATGAAGCGGCAGACGACGCGGACTTTGTCGCGCGGGAGGCCGAGCTCGTCCGCGACCTGGTCGCGCACCTCCCAGATGAACTGGGTCGACGTGTAGACGG
>JALZFU010000416.1 GCA_030861385.1 Actinomycetota bacterium | reverse complement strand
ATAGCGGGCCGCGCCTTCTCCCGGCGACGAGCGTGAGAGCGGCGAGAGCCGCTTGCTACGGGGTTTTCGCGCCCCGTCGCGCGGCATAATCCTCCGATGTCGAAGCGCTACGACGCGATTGTCGTCGGCGCCGGCCCTGCGGGCTCGACGGCTGCCTACAGGCTCGCGACGGCCGGGGCGTCCGTCCTCCTCCTCGACCGCGCGCGCTTCCCGCGGGACAAACCTTGCGGGGGCGGGGTCACGCTCCGGGCGGCGCGCCAGCTCCCGTTTCGGATCGAGCCCGTCGTCGAGCAGGTGGTGACGACCGCCGAGCTCCGCCTCGGCTTCCGCTGGACGGCCGAGCGGGGGAGAGGCGGCCCCCTCGCGTACATGACACAGCGCCGCCGGCTCGATCACTTCCTCGTCGAGAAGGCGACGGCCGCCGGCGCTGAGCTTCGCGACGGGGTCAAGGCGACGGCCGTCGAGAGCGACTCGAGAGGCGCACTGGTTACGGCGGGCGGCGAGGCGTTGCGCGCGGGTGCCGTAGTCGGCGCCGACGGCGTGAACGGGGTCGCGGCGCGGGCGCTTCGGCTCGGCGGCAACCGCACCGTCGGCGTAGCGCTCGAGGGCAACGCCCCGAACGAGAGGGTGGACGCGGAGCGCTACCGCGGCCGCTTCGTCCTCGAGCTCGGGACGATCCCCGGCGGCTACGGCTGGATCTTCCCAAAGGGGGACCACGTGAACGTCGGCGTCGGCGGCTGGGACAGCGAGGGGCCGCACCTGCGCGAGCACCTGGCGTCGCTCTGCCGCGAGCACGGAATTCGGGCCGATGACCTCGAGGAGATCCGAGGCTACCGGCTTCCGTGCCGCTCGCACGACTCCCCGCTCGCGCGCGGACGAGCGCTGATCGTCGGGGACGCGGCCGGCCTCGTCGATCCGCTCACTGGCGACGGGATGTTCGAGGCGTTCCTCTCGGCGCGGTACGCGGCGGAGGCGGTCCACTCGCTTCTCAGGGGTGACGAGGCGACGCTCGAGCCGTACGCCGTCCGCCTGACGCGCCATCTCGCACCGCTCCTGTGGGCTTCGTGGAGCCTGAAGGCGGCCCTCGACCGCTTCCCGCGGACGACGTTCGCGCTTACGAAGAGCCGTGTCGTCTGGCCGGTGGTGGAGAAGCTCGTCACCGGCGACCTCGTCGACGTCCGCAAGGCGGCCGGGATCGCGCGCCCACCGCTCAAGGCGCTCTCTCTCCTCGCGCGGGCAGCGGGCGACCCAGGGCACGCCTACCGCCCGACCGCCGAGGCCCCGCAACAGGTGTAGGCCGGCGCGGCACCGCGGGAGCGAGGTTCGCGGAGGGCGCCGACTACGATGGGATGGTGGAGACCTACTTCCTGACGACGCTCGACGGCGGCGGGCGAGTCGTCACCGAGCCGCTTCCGAGCGTCCGCTCGGCGGCGATCGGCCTTTGGATCGGCGCCGGGTCGCGAGACGAGGACGACGCGCAGGCCGGCCTCTCGCACTTCCTGGAGCACCTCCTCTTCAAGGGGACGGCGAAGTACTCGGCCCTCGAGATCGCGGAGATCTTCGACGCCTTCGGCGGCGAGCTCAACGCGTCGACGGCTCGCGACTACACGGTGGTCTACGCGCGCGTCCTCGACGAGCACCTCGAAACGGCGCTCGACGTCATGACCGACATGGTCTTCGCCCCGACCCTCGTCGAGATCGACTCCGAGCGCGAGGTCGTGCTCGAGGAGATCGCGATGATCGAGGACACGCCGCAGGAGCTCGTCCACGACCTCTTCACGGAGACCGTCTTCGGCGACCACCCTCTCGGGCGGCCGGTACTCGGCTCGGCCGACGTCATCTCGACCGTGTCGCGACGCTCCATCGGCGCCTACCATCGCTCGCGCTACCGGCTCGACAACACGGTCGTCGCCGCGGCCGGAAGCGTCGACCACGACCGTCTCGTCGGGCTCGTGCAGACGATGTCCGAGAAGCGCGGCGAGCGGTCGCGCCGCCCGGCCGCCCGGCCGCCGTTCGTCGCCCCGCCGCCGCCCTCCCTTCGCTTCCAGCGGAAGGAGACCGAGCAATACCACGTC
>JALZFU010000395.1 GCA_030861385.1 Actinomycetota bacterium | reverse complement strand
GTCATCGGGCGGCCGTTCCCGCGCATCCGTGCGCTCCCGCTCGCACCGCAGCTCGCCGACCACGTCGCCTACGGAACGGTGGTCGCCTCCGTCCTGCGCCGGCGCCGGCCACTGTGAGCGGCGACCTCGGCGCGCGGATGCCGAGCTCGACGCGCCTTCGTCTCTAGCGCTCGCCGACGGCGAGGACGGCCGAGCCCCGCACCCGGCCGCTTCTGAGGCGTGCGAGCGCCTCGTTCGCCTCCGGGAGCGGAAACGTCTCGACCTCGGTTCGAATCGGCACGCGCGGCGCGAGCGCGAGGAACTCCTCGCCGTCTCGACGAGTGAGGTTCGCGACCGAGCGGAGCGCCCGCTCCCCCCAGAGGAGCTCGTACCGAAACGAGGGGATGTCGGTCATGTGGATCCCGGCGCATACGACGGTGCCGCCCTTCGCGAGCGCCGCGAGCGCGGCGGGGACGAGCTCGCCGACGGGCGCGAAGACGATCGCCGCGTCGAGCTCCTCGGGGAAGTGGCTCCCGGCGTCGCCCGCCCACTCGGCACCGAGCTCGCGCGCGAACGTCTGCCCCGCCTCGTCGCCGCGTCGGGTAAAGGCAAAGACGCGGCGGCCCTCATGACGGGCGCCCTGCGCGACGATGTGGGCGGCAGCGCCGAAGCCATAGAGGCCGAGGCGCTCCGCATCCCCGGCGAGGCGAAGGGAGCGATAGCCAATGAGTCCGGCGCAAAGAAGCGGCGCGGCCTCGACGTCGGCGTAGCCGTCGGGAAGCGGGAAGCAGAAGCGCTCGTCCGCGGCCGCGAGCTCTGCGTAGCCGCCGTCCACGTCGTACCCCGTGAAGCGCGCTGCGTCGCAGAGGTTTTCCCTGCCCTTGCGGCAGTAGCGGCACTCGCCGTCGGTCCAGGCAAGCCACGGGATGCCGACCCGCTCCCCGTCCCGGAAACGCTCGCTCCCGTCGCCGCGGGCGACGACGGTGCCCACGATCTGGTGGCCTGGGACGAGGGGGAGCTTCGGCCGCGCGAGCTCGCCGTCGACGATGTGGAGGTCGGTTCGGCAAACGCCGCACGCGTGGACGCGAAGGAGGAGGGCGCCCGCCCCCGGCACCGGCGGCGGCAGGTCTCGCTCCTTCAGCGGACGACGCGGCCCCTCGAGCACCATGGCACGCATGTCTAGACCTCGGCGAGCAGAGGCTGGAGGGCGATCAACGCCGCGAACCCACGACGAAGGCGGCGACGCCCACCACGACGCCGAGCGCCGTCTGGCGGCCGCTCTCGTCGAGCCCCTCCCAGACGAGCATCACCGCCGCCGCGACCATGAAGCCTCCCGCCGGCGCGCTTGCGACGCCGCGGAGCGCCACGTCGGCCGCCGGACGACCAGGAACGGGAGCGCGCCGAGGCCCGTCGCGAGCACGGTCGCGAGCGCGGCGACGGCGACCACGAAGACGCTCACGTTCGCCGCCGCCATGGCCCGAACGCTACCCGGCTTCCCGACCCCGATCCCGGGCGAATACACTCGTTTTCCGCCGGTGTACGCCCGCGTCACCACCTTCAGCGGCCCGCCCGATCGCCTCGAGGAGGGCCTCCGCCTCTTTCGCGAGAACGTGATGCCGTGGATGCGCGACGTGACCGGGTTTCGCGGGTTCCTCGCCCTGGTCGACCGCGAGCACGGGCGCTCGCTCGGGATCACGTTCTGGGCGAGCGAGGAAGCGGCGCTCGACCCCGAGGCGAGCGGGGGCGGGCTTCGCGACGAGATCACCGAGAGCATCGGGGCGACCCTCCACTCGCTCGAGGTGTACGAGGTCGCCGGCGTCGAGGCGCTCGCGCTCGCCGAACGCCCGTGACCGGCTGACCGCCAGCGGCGAGCGTGCGCGAGCGGGTCCTGACGACGCGCGAGCTGAACCGCGCCCTCCTCGCCCGTCAGCTTCTCCTCGAGCGCGCCCGCTCGCCGCTCACGCGGGTGCTCGAACGGGTCGGCGGACTCCAGACGCAGTACGCGCCGTCCGGGTACATCGGGCTCTGGTCGCGCCTCGACGGGTTCGCGCTCGACCACCTCACCCGCGCGCTCGAACGCCGCCGCGCCGTCCAGGCGACGCTCATGCGAACGACGATCCACCTCGTCTCGGCGCGCGACTTTCCGCTCTTCGCAGCGGGCACCCGGCGTGCCCGCCAGGAGGCGTGGGTGCGGTCACACCGCAGGCGAGTCGGCGACGTCGACATGGACGCCGCCGCCGACCGGCTCCGTTCGCATCTCGCGGGCGGCGTCGCGCGGGGGAGCGAGCTCGTCGAGCTTCTCTCCGAGCACGGAACCGGCGCGACGATCGTCTTCAACGGGCTCGGGGCATGGCTCGACCTCGTCCGCGTGCCGCCCTCGGGCACGTGGGAGCGTCGCCGCGCCGATCTCTACGCGACCGCGGCCGACTGGCTCGGGTCCTCCCCCTCGGCATCGGAGGAGGAGGGCCTCGCCCACCTCCTTCGTCGCTACCTCGGAGGCTTCGGCCCGGCGCCGCTCGCCGACGCCGCCAACTGGGCGGGTGTCCCCGCCGGGAACCTGCGTCCCGTCGCCGAGCGCCTACGGCTCCGCACGTTTCGCGACGAGGACGGCGCCGTCTTGCTGGATCTTCCGCGGGGGCTGCTCCCCGACGGCCGGGCTCGGGCCCCGGTCCGCTTCTTGCCGACGTGGGACGCGACCCACCTCGCCCACGCACGGCGGACGCAGGTACTTCCCGAGCGGTTCCGTCCGCGGGTCTTCAACACGAGAACCCCGCACTCCCTCGCAACCTTCCTCGTCGACGGCGCCGTCGCCGGCGCGTGGCACATCGAGCGCTCCGCGCGGAACGCGACGCTCACGCTCGAGCCCTTCGAGCCGCTCCCGGCCCCCGCGCGCAGGGCCGTCCGCGAGGAGGCCGAGCGGCTCGTGCGCTTTCACGAGCCCGACCTGGTGAGTTACTCGGTGTCGTGAGCGCCCTCGGGCCGACACACGAGCCGCGCATTGCTCGTCGGCAGCGCCGAGCTCCGAACGCCCTTCGCTAGGCCGCGACCCCGCAGAAGCGCATCGCGGCGACGGCGAGCGCCTGGGCGCACGCGACGACGTCGGCGAGAGCCACGCTTTCGTCGGTCGTGTGCGCGGCCGCCAGCTCGCCCGGCCCGAAGCACACGCACGGCGTTCCGCCGAAGCGCGTGAACGTCGCCCCGTCGTGCCAGTTCTCGAGTCCCGCGGGCCGACCCGTGCGGCCGACCGCCGCTCCCGCGTCCAGGAGCGCCTGCACGATCGGCTCGTCCGGCGAAACCTCCGCCGCCGGCACTTCCGGCGCCCACTCGAT
>JALZFU010000381.1 GCA_030861385.1 Actinomycetota bacterium | reverse complement strand
GTCCGCGAGGGCGGCCTCGGCGGCTGCGATCGTCGCGCCGACCGACCGGCGACCCCGCTCGACGAGTTGCCGCGACCACGGGAGGCCGAGCGCGAGCTCCTCGCGCCGCGTCAGGTCTCCCGCCTCGACGCGATCGACGTAGGCAGGGTGGTGGGCGAGCTCGAGCTCGTCGCGCGTTGCCGCGCGTGCGTCGCGGACGTCGAGCCCGAGCGCCTCTGCGCCGGAGCGGACGAGGCGGTACTTGCCGAGCGGAAACCGGTGACTCGGCGGGAGCGGAAACGTGAAGACGTCATGGGCGAACGCCTGCATCGTCCGAGACCTTACGGCGTAGACTCCCGCGCCGTGCCGGACTTCGCCGGAAAGCGCGGTCTCGTACTCGGCGTCGCGAACCGACGCTCGATCGCCTGGGCGATCGCGAAGCGACTCGCCGACGGCGGGGCGGAGCTCGCGTTCACGTACCAGGGCGATCGGATCGAGAAGGCCGTCCGCGAGCTCGCCGAGTCGGTCTCGAGCCCACTCGTCACCGAGTGCGACGTCCGCTGCGACGAGGACGTCGAGCGCGTCTTCGCCGACGTCGGCGAGCGGTTCGGTGGAGGTCTCGACCTCCTCGTCCACTCGGTCGCCTTCGCCGACGCTCGCGATCTCGAGGGCCGCTTCGCCGACACGCCGCGCGAGCGGTTCTGGCTCGCGCTCGACGTCTCCGCCTACTCGCTCGTCGCCTGCGCGCGTGCCGCCGAGCCGCTGATGGAGTCGGTGGACGGGGGCTCGATCCTGACGATGACCTATCTCGGCGGCGAGCGGGCGGTCCCGCACTACAACGTGATGGGTGTTGCGAAGGCCGCGCTCGACGCCTCGGTCCGCTACCTCGCGTGGGACCTGGGGGAGAAGGGGATCCGCGTGAACGCCGTCTCGGCTGGCCCGGTGCGAACGCTCGCCGCCCGCTCGATCACGGGGTTTCCGACAATGGAGTCGATCGTCGAGGAGCGCTCGCCGCTTCGCCGGAACATCGAGGCGGCCGACGTCGGCGCGGCGGCCGCGTACCTTCTCTCGGACGAGGCGAGGAGCGTGACCGGAACCACGCTCTACGTCGACTCGGGCTACCACGCGATGGGCATGTAGAGACGCCCGCTAGCGAGGCCATTTCGCTCGAACCAGGCCCGTTTCCGCGCGATCGGACGCCGCGCTGGTGCGGAAAAGGAACAATCGAAACTAACCGTTCGGCTAGTTGTTTCTCGGCGGCGAACGGGATACAAGCGGGCTTCGGCGGTCCCGGACGCAGGACGAAAGGCGAAGGCGGTTGCAGTGTTCTTTTGCGGCGACGAACACGGCCCCAGCGCGGGTTTCCGCAGCTCCGAGGACGCACCTGGGCTTTCCGTTGCTCGTCGTCGAGCTCGGCAGTCGAGGCTGACTGACGACGGACGCCTCCGTCGATGATCCCTCGGATCGTCGCGGCCGCTCTGAGATTCCGGCTCGTCGTCGTCGCTCTTGCGGCGGCGGTCATGGCAATCGGGATCACACAACTTCGCGACGCGCCCGTGGACGTGCTTCCCGAGTTCACGCCGGCGTACGTCGAGATCCAGACGGAGGCGCTCGGCCTCTCGGCTGACGAGGTCGAGCAACTCGTCACCGTTCCCCTCGAGGCCGACCTGCTGAACGGCGTCGAGGACGTCGACGTGATCCGGTCCCAGTCTGTCCCCGGCCTTTCCTCGATCGTGCTCGTGTTCGAGCCGGGGACCGACGTCTACCGCGGACGGCAGCTCGTTCAGGAGCGTCTCACGCAGATCGGCGCTGCCGCCTTCCCGAACGTCTCGAAGCCGCCGACGCTCCTCCAGCCGCTTTCGTCGTCGGGCCGGGTCCTGATGATCGGGCTCTCCTCCGAGGACCTGACGCCGATCGAAGAGTCGGTAATCGCGCGCTGGACGGTGCGGCCGCGCCTGCTCGGCGTGCCCGGCGTCGCGAACGTGGCGATCTGGGGCATGCGCGATCAGCAGCTCCAGGTCCGAGTCGATCCCGAGCGGCTCCGCGACAGGAACGTGACCCTCGATCAGGTGGTCGAGACCACGGGAAACGCGCAGGTGTTCTCGCCGCTCAGCTTTCTCGAGGCCTCGACGCCCGGCACCGGCGGTTTCATCGAGACGCCGCACCAGAGGCTCCAGGTGCGGAACGTGCTCGAGAGGATCGCGGATCCGGAGGAGCTCGGAAAGGTGCCGATCGAGGGCACCCGCGGCAACCTCCGCCTGACCGACGTGGCCGACATCAGGGTCGACCACCAGCCGTTGATCGGCGACGCCGTGGTGAACGACGGCGACGGGCTCGTCCTCGTGGTCGAGAAGTTCCCCGGCGCGAACACGCTCGAGGTCACGCGCGGCATCGAAGACGCGCTCGAGAAGCTGCGACCCGGTCTCTCGGGCGTGCGGACGGACCCGTCCGTCTTTCGTCCCGCGAGCTTCATCGAGGACGCGTTGGACAACGTCGCGCTGGCGCTCGTGATCGCCGCTCTACTCCTCGCGCTCGTCCTTGTCGCCTTCCTCTTCGACTGGCGCGGCCTCCTCGTCGCTCTCGTGACGATCCCCCTGTCGCTCGTGGCGGCGGGGCTCGTGCTCGACCTCCTCGGTGAGACCTTCAACGCGATCTCCCTCGCCGGACTCGCCGCCGCCCTGGCGCTGGTCGTCGACGACGCCGTCGTCGGCGCCGAGAACGTCGCCCGGCACCTCCGTCGCAAGCACGAGACGGCGAGCGACAGGTCGACGGCCGCCGTCGTCCTCGAGGCCTCGCACGAGGTGCGGAGTCCGCTCACGTACGCGACGTTGATCGCGCTCGTCGCGATCGTGCCCATCGCTGTCATGGAGGGACGCCCGGGCGCGTTCTTCCGGCCGCTCGTGCTCTCCTACGCGGTGACGGTGACGGTCGCGATGGCCGTGGCGTTGACCGTCACGCCCGTCCTGAGCGTGCTCCTCTTCTCGCGAGGAGCAAACGGGCGTCGCGAGTCGCCGCTGCTCGGGTGGGTGCGGCCGCGCTACGACGCGGCGCTCTCCCGGTTCGCGCGAGCACCGTGGGCGGCGCTCGTCGCGGCCGGCGCGTGCGTCGTCGTCGGGCTCGTCGTGCTGCCGTTCCTCGGGACTTCGCTCGTTCCGTCGTTCAAAGATCGGGGTGTTCTCGTCCACCTGGACGCGAAGCCCGGGACCTCGAACCCGCGGATGACGGCGATCGCGACCGAGGTGAGCCGCGAACTGCGATCGCTCCCCGGAGTCGAGAACGTCGGCGCCCAAGTCGGACGCGCGGTGACCGGCGACCAAATCGTCGACGTGAACTCGAGCGAAGTATGGGTGAGCGTCGATTCCGGCGCCGACTACGACGCGACGCTCGCCTCGATCGAGGACGTCGTTCGCCGCGTCCCGGGAGTCGAGCGCGACGTGGTGACGTATTCAACCCAGAGAATCCGGGACGTCGGCGCGCTCGACGAGGGCGAAAACCCGGTCCGGGGCAACCGGCTCGACGTGTTGACCGGTTCTGAACGACCGCTCGTCGTTCGCGTCTACGGGCAGGACCTCGGCGTTCTCCGTCGCGAGGCGAACAAGGTGAGGCGGATCATGTCCGAGGTCGACGGCGTCGTCGATCCGCGGGTCGATCTGCCGGCGACTCAGCCGACCCTGGAGATCGAGGTCGACCTCGACAAGGCTCGCCGGTACGGGATCAAGCCCGGGGACGTCCGCCGCGCGGAGGCGACCCTGCTCCAGGGGATCCAGGTGGGCAGCGTCTTCAAGGAGCAGAAGGTCTTCGACGTCGTCGTTCAGGGCGTACCCGAGCTGCGGACGGGCGTGTCGACCGTGCGGAACCTCTTGATCGACCGGCCCGGCGGCGGTCACGTCCGCCTCGGTGACGTCGCCGACGTACGAGCCGGACGGTCTCCGACGATCATCGAGCGCGACGCCGTCTCGCGTCGCCTCGACGTCGAGGCGAACGTCAGCGGCCGGAGCCTCGGTGCGGTTGCCGGGGAGCTCGAGGATCGCCTCGCGGACGTCAGCTTTCCGCTCGAGTACCACGCAGAGGTGCTCCAGGAGACCGCGGCCGCGGAGATGGGCGCGACGCGCATGCTCGCGTTCGCGATCGCCGCCGCGCTCGCGGTCTTCCTGCTCCTGCAAGCCGCCTTCCAGAGCTGGCGCCTCGCGATTCTCGCGTCTTTGACCCTGCCGGTCGCGCTGGTCGGCGGACTGCTCGGAGCGCTGGCGAGCGGCGCCGAGCTCTCGCTCGGCGCGCTCGTCGGGCTGCTCGCGCTGCTCGGGATCGCCGTGCGCAACGGCGTGCTCGCCATCCGCGATTTCCAGCGTATCGAGCACGAGGAGGGCGAGCCGCTCGGCCCGGGGCTCGTCGGCCGGGCGACCGGGGATCGGCTCGTGCCCACCCTGGCGACCGCCTTCGCCTTGGCGGTGGTCGCTCTCCCGTTCGCGGCCCTCGGCTCGAGGCCCGGGCTCGAGATCGTCCACCCGATGGCCGTCGTCGTCCTCGGCGGCCTCGTCACCTGTACGTTCCTCGCC
>JALZFU010000455.1 GCA_030861385.1 Actinomycetota bacterium | reverse complement strand
GGCGGCACGGGCGTGCTGTTCGATCTCTACGACGCAGGCGGGCTGGTGCAGGGCATCTTGACCATCCCCGAGATCATTTGGGAGCTCTCGCTCGGTATCTACCCGCTGGTCTGGGGATTCAAGGCGTCTCCAATCCTGTCGGAAGAAGGGCGCCCCGCTCTACATCCTGCTGTGGAAGCCCGTTGAGGTGAGCTCGTCTCGCTAGAGAAGGGGTCGTACGCGCCTAGGGAGGCAACACAATCGACTGGCTTGCAGGACCTTTGAAGCCCTCTGTGGGACTCGAACCACGACCCTCCTTACCATGAGCGTGAGGAGGGGGTCGATCTATGCGGGATTCGTCGTAGCGATGCGCGTTTCTCGGCTCGCCAGCCGCCGCGCATGGGCGCGCGTTTCACGCAGGTGCGACCTCGGTGCAACCCGTCCCGCCCGCGCGGGCGAGCACCGCCGGTGCCGCCAATGCCCGGGTCACGTGTCCTACTGGGCGACCGCTGGCATGACCTGCGCATGGAAGAGCGTGAGTTGCTCGTCGAGCGAGGGCAGCCCCTCGATCGTCGTTCCTGCCCAGCTGTGAACGAGAAACGGGTCGGCAAACGTGACGAGCAAGTGCCCGAAGCCGGCGGGGATGAAGTCGCGCTCGATCTTGTCGATCCAGTCGTCTGCTGTTCCTGCGACGCTGAGAGCGTCGCCAACGGCGGCGGGCGTGAGCTCGAGCGCCCGCTCCACCTCTCCGTGATTGAACGCCTCGACCGTGGGAGCGACTTCCGCCGGATCGACACCGTTTCGTTCCAGCAGTTCCGGCGGCATGGACGAGAGATAGAAGGCGGCCACGATGCGAGCAGCCGCGCGTGCCGCCTCGGGCTCTTTCGCGATCGCGCCGAGCATGTTGTCGGCGAGGTCGAGCGTCCTCCAGTCGCGGCCGGCGCGCTCCGCCCCGCGGCGGAACGCTTCCGCCGTGAAATCGAGGGCCTCGCGCGAGTAGGCAAGAGCCGTGTGCAGTCCGTCCGCGATCTCGCCGGCCAGCTCGAACGAGCGTGGTCCCCGCATGCCGCCGAGCTTGATCGGAAACGGCGACTGGAGTGGCCGCGCCGCCGTAAAGAGACCGGAGTAGGAGTAGAACTCGCCGTCGAAGTCGATCTGGCCGGCGCTGAGAAAGGTGGCGAGGACCTGGTGTGCTTCGCGAAGGCGGGCGAGTGGTTTCTTCGTTCGCTCGGCCGGCGTGCGGTACTGACGTAGCAGCGCGAAGTTGCCGGTGCTGAAGACGAGCTCGGCACGGCCGCCCGTCAGTTCGTCGAGCGTCGCGATCTGCTGGGCGACGATCGTGGGGTCCTTGAGGATGATCGGCGCGACCTCGGGGCCGAGCCGGAGACGGGAGGTCCGCGTCGCCGCGGCCGCGAACAGCGACCACATGTCCTTGTGGTACGTCTCGTCGGCGCTGTAGCAGGCATAGAAGCCGAGCTCATCCAGACGCTCGATGATGGCGAGCAGGTCGTCGAGCGGGTGCTCTGGAAGAAGCTGGTAGCTGAAGCGGATCCCAGATCATCTCATTCCATTGCCGGCGGACGGAAGCCATGGCTGGAAGCGCGTGGTTCGGCGACGGAGCGGCGCTGAATAAGGCGGCTGGAGGCGTAGCTCGCGCTCCTCCTTGCTAGAGAAGGCGCTTGCGCAGGCGAGGCCGTCGTCCCCGGCAGAACCGCCTGAGGCCCGACGGCCGCGACGGCGTCGGAGCCGCCGCGGGGTCGGGTGAACAGTCTTTGCTTGCGACCCGGACGGTCTACTCGATCGGAATCTCGAACCGGGCGATGATCCCGGGATCGCCTCCCTTCGCGAGTAGGTTGGGATCGGGATCGCGAGTGGCGACCCACGCGTATCCGTGTTCGGGATAGGCGACCACGTCGGGGAAGCTCCCGGCACTGATCGCCAGGATCCGAACGGGTTCGTCGGTCGGGTTGCTGAATGTGTGCAGCCCGGCTCGTCCCTCTGGGCAGAAGACGAAGTCTCCGGGCGCTAGCTCCTCTTCGCCGTGCTGGTTCCGGAACGAGGGGCGGCCGCTGAGGACGAAGAACATCTCTTCGGCTCCGTAGTGCATGTGCATGCGGCTCTCGGGCGTGCCGGGGGCGAGTTCGTACAGGGTTGCGCCCATCCGAGCCTCGTCCGGCCGCCAAAACACCCGGCGCCGTGTTCCAGCCTCTTCGTCGTCTCCGTCCCACAGGTCGGAGAAAAGGTTCTGCCGTGTCATTTGACCTCCCAAGTAGCGGTGGCGGGCAGCGGCGAAAGCCGATCGCTCCAGGCCGCGACACGCTGCCCAAGAACCGCGGCATCAGCCGCGCCTAACCGCTACCTCGTCGCCGGGTCCACTCCGGGAATCGTAGTGAGTTCCTCGCAATCGCCGTTGCCCTTCGTCCACTTCGTCTCCGTCCTCGTGTTGGCGTACGCAGGTCTCGACCCGACGAGTTCGACGTCGGGACATGAGCCGTGCCCCAATCGCTCGGCGCCCGGTACCGTCAGCGCGGTGCGGATGCGCGGTCTATTCAGTGGACGAGACGTTGCGGGCGGGCGCGTGCGCGTGTACGGCTGCTCGCCCGGCTGCCTAGTCGTCTCGCTCCTCCTTTCACTCTTTCTCACCCTCGTGATCAACCTCCTGATCCGGGCGTTCTAGCGCGCGACACCTCGTCCTCCGGGGTCGGAGCATCGGACCAGATCCGCGAAAGCTCGCGTTCGATCCCGAGCATGCGCGTGAGGACGAACGAGATCGCGCCGCGACGAACGCCGCGCACATCCGTTTTCGTGTCGCCCGGCCGCGCAGCTGGTTGCGACCGCTTGGCTCCACAACGCTCCATCCCGCAGCCGGGAGCCCTTGCGCGTGATCTGGGTAGCGTGGCCGCGGTGGCGACGTTCGCGCTCATCCACGGAGGTGGTGGGAGCGCGTGGGACTGGCACCTGGTTGCGCCTGCGTTGCGCGAGCGCGGGCACGACGCTGTCGCCGTCGATCTCCCGAGCGAGGACGAGTCGGCCGGGTGGGAGGAGTACACCGACGCCGTCGTGCGGGCAATCGGCGACCGTCGCGGAGTCGTGGTCGTGGGCCACTCACTCGGCGGGTTTACGGCGCCGCTCGTCTGCGTTCGCATCCCCGTCGACCTCCTCGTCCTCGTCGCGGCGATGATCCCTTCGCCTGGGGAGCTCTTCGCGGACTGGTGGGCGAACGCTGGCTACGAGGAGCGCGGGTACGAGGACGTCTTCTACCACGACGTCCCTTCGCAGCTTGCGGCCGAGGCGAGGCGGAGAGAACGGAACGAGACTTCGAAGGCGCTGCAGGAGCCGTGGCCCCTCGAGGCCTGGCCCGAGACGCCGACCAGGTATCTCCTCTGCCGCGACGACCGCCTGTTCCCAGCGGGCTGGGCGCGACGCCACGCCCGCGAGCGCCTCGGCATCGACCCCGACGAGATCAACGGCGGCCACTACATCAGCCTCAGCCGCCCGCTTGAGTTGGCTGACCGGCTCGCCGCGTACGCCGCCGAAACTCACTGAGCCTGCCGCTGTCAGCCGCTCGTCGGGAACGTGGCGTGGTTCGGACAGCAGTGCGAAGTCAGGAAGCGGGGTGCGTGCCGGGTGGACCGGCAAGCACCGTGGGGACATACTCAAGCAGCTGGAGTCTGCCGTCGAACGTTCG
>JALZFU010000357.1 GCA_030861385.1 Actinomycetota bacterium | reverse complement strand
CGTCCGAGAGGCGCTCGAGCTCGAGCGCCGGCGCAAGCTCCGGCTCGTCGAAGGGCGCGAGCTGCTCATCCTCCGGCCGCGGCTCGCGGACGGGCAAGAGGAGCGAGCCGCGGAAGAGCGTGAGCCGCACCGGCTCGGGCGAGGGCCAGAGCCACGGCCAGTACGTCGGCGAGACGGCGACGCGGATCCGGTAGCCGGACTCGAAACGGTGGGCGACCGCCTTCAGCGGCACGCGGATTTCGTAGCGCCGGCCGGGCTCGAGCGGCTCCGGATCCTCGTGCGACTCGCGGTGGGCGAGGTTGAGAACGCCACGCGTGACGAGCGTCGAGGCGCCGGACGGCGCCACCTCGCACAAGCGGACGGCGACGAAGGCGCGCGGGCGGTCGACCGCGAGCGAGAGCGAGACTTCTGGGAAGCCAAGGATCTCGAACGGCTCTCTCAGCGGGTCGGAGGCGAAGGTGAGCGAGAGGCCGTCGTCGCGTCGCTGGTCGGGCGGCAGGTCGAGGGCGTCGCCGTAGGGGCACCAGAGCCCCGAGTCGAGCCCGTTCGTCTGAACGCCCTCGAGCTCGGACCGCGTCTCGGTCAGGACGAGCTCGCGCGGCTCGAGCGCTTCCGGCGGCCACGCGGGCTCGGCCACCCAGCGCCCCGGCCGCACGTCGTAGTGGGGGCGCGGCGGCACCGGCTCCTCCATCCAGACGCGCAGCGTCGGCTCGTCCATGACACCGGTGTCGATCCCTTTCAGCCAGTGGTCCCACCAGCGGAGCGACTCCTGAAGGAACCCGATCGCGGGACCGGGGACGCCTTCCTCGGGAAACCCGTGCGCCCACGGGCCGATGAGGCCCTTGCGCGGCCCGGGAAGCCCGGCGAGCAGTCGGAAGACCGCGTTCGAGTAGCCGTCCGCCCAGCCGCCGACCGCGTACACGGGGCACTCGATCGCGCCGTAGTCCTCGCAGACGGAGCCGTGCTTCCAGTACGCGTCGCGTCGCTGGTGCGAGATCCAGCTCTCGACGAAGAACGGCGTTCGCTCGAGCCGGTCGAGCCACTGCTCGCGCCAGCCGCCGCCGACGATCGGCGGGTGGGGCGGGGTCGCGTTCCAGGCGAGCATGCTCGCCGCCCAGGGCAGCATGTCGATCGCGAGCAGGCAGCCGCCGACGTAGTGGACGTCGTCCGCGTAGCGGTCGTCCGTCGAGCAGAGCGTGACGATCGCGCCGAGCTCGGGCGGGCGCCGAGCCGCGACCTGGAGGGCGTTGAAGCCGCCCCACGAAATCCCGAACATGCCGACCGTACCGGTGCACCACGGCTGCGCCGCGAGCCAGGCGATCACCTCGACCGCGTCGTCCTGCTCCTGCTCCGCGTACTCGTCGAGCAGGATTCCGTCCGAGTCGCCGCTTCCGCGCATGTCGACTCGCACGGCGGCGTAGCCGTGTCCGGCCAGGTACGGGTGGCGCACGGAGTCGCGGCGCGCCGTCCAGTCGCTCTTTCGGTACGGGATGTATTCGAGGAGCGCGGGCACGGGATCGGCTTCCGCGTCCTCGGGGAGCCAGATCCGGGCGGCGAGCTTCGTTCCGTCCGAGAGCGGGATCCAGACGTTCTCGCGCTCGCGCACTCGCCGCGGAAACGCGGTCCGCGTTCTCACGCGCGGGCCTCGAGCGCCGCGCACGGAAAGCGCGCGACCAACTCGCGAGTGAGCGCGCCGTTCAGTAACATCCGCGAGCTTGCAGACAGATATATCACTGGCGTGGGATGCGCCGAGCTTGGCCGAGCGCGCGTACACGGAGCTTCGTGACCGGATCGTCTCGCTCACTCTTCCGCCCGGCTCGCCGCTTCTCGAGGACGCTTTGAGCGCGGACCTCGGCGTCGGGCGCACACCGATCCGGGAGGCGATCAAGCGGCTCGCTCTCGAGGACCTGGTCACGATCTACCCGCGTCGCGGGACCTTCGTCTCCGAGATCGAGATCACCGACCTGGCGCAGGTCTCCGACCTGCGGCTGCAGCTCGAGGGTCACGCGGCGTATCGGGCGGCGGAGAACGCGACTCCCGCGGACCGGCGCGAGGCGGAGGCGCTGATCGACGAGCTCGATTCGCTGGAGCCGACCAGGGAGAACCTGATGCGTATCGATGCACACATCCACCGCTTCGTCTATCGCTGCAGCGGCAATCCGTACCTCGTCTCGACGCTCGACCGCTTCCTCAACCTCTCGCTTCGCATCTGGTTTCGCGTCATCGACCGCCTCCCCCACCTCGAGGCGAGCGTCTACGAGCATCGGGAGCTTCTCGCGGCCGTGCGCGACGGAGACGCCGAGCGGGCGCGCGAGCTCGCGTCGGCGCACGTCGCGACTTTCGAGCGGGAGATCCGCAGAGTCCTGTGACGCCCGCGAAAGCAGATGGCGCCTCGTCCCGCGCCGTCGTGATCGGCGGCGGGATCGTCGGAGCGAGCCTCGTCGGACACCTCGCGATGCTCGGGTGGCGCGACCTCGTCCTCGTCGACAAGGGACCTTTCCCGAACCCCGGGGGGTCGACCGGACACGCGTCCAACTTCATCTTTCCCGTCGACCACTCCAAGGAGATGACGCAGCTGACGCTCGACTCGATGCGTCAGTACCGCGACGCGGGCGTGCTGATCGAGAGCGGCGGCATCGAGGTCGCACGAACCGCGGAGCGGATGGAGGAGCTCCGCCGCCGGATGGGCTCGGCCAAGTCGTGGGGCGTCGAAGGGTGTCGACTCGTGACGCCGGCCGAGATCAAAGAGCTCGTCCCGTACGTCGACGAGTCGATCCTTGTCGGCGGCTTCTACACGCCCTCGGTGGCCGTCGTCGACTCGCTTCGCTTCGGGACGATCATGCGCGAGCGCGCGCGCGAGCTCGCGGGCGCGGAGATCCGCGCCAACACGGAGGTCCTCGGCATCGAGGTCGAAGACGGGCGGGTGAAGCGCGTCGCCACGACCCGCGGCGGGATCGACGGCGAGCTGGTCGTCGTCGCGAGCGGCGTCTGGTCGCCGCGGATCGCCCGGATGGCCGGCGCCTCGATCCCGCTGACCCCGGCGGTGCACCAGATGATCGACGTCGGCCCCGTGCCCCGGTTCCTTCGCTCGGAGAGCGCGATCGAGTACCCGATCGTTCGGGACATGGACACGAACATGTATGAACGGCAGGATGGACAGGGTCTCGAGATCGGATCGTACGCGCACCGGCCGATCCTCTACGACCCGGATGAGATCCCCTCGCTCGAGGAGGCATCGCTGACGCCGACCGAGCTTCCCTTCACCCAGGAGGACTTCGAGCCCCAGCTCGAGCACGCGCTCGAGCTCGTACCGGAGATCCTCGGAGACGAGTCGGTCGGCATCAAGTACGCGATCAACGGCCTCCTCTCGCTGACGCCGGACGGTCTGCCGATCCTCGGCGAGACGCCCGAGGTGAAAGGCCTCTGGTCGGCCGCCGCGGTGTGGGTCAAGGAGGGGCCGGGAGTCGGTCGCGCGCTCGCCGAGTGGATGACGCACGGCGAGTCGGAGATCGACCTCCAGTCCTCCGATGTCGCCCGCTTCTACGACGGGCAGAAGACACCCGAGCACGTGAAGGGCCGCGCGGCGGAGGGCTTCAACAAGACCTACGGCATCGTCCATCCCGGCGAGCAGTGGGAGTCGAATCGGCCCCTCCGCGTCTCGCCCTTCTACGAGCGCGAGCAGGAGCTCGCGGCCGTCTTCTTCGAGGCGGCGGGATGGGAGCGGCCGCACTGGTACGAGTCGAACGCGCCGCTCGTCGAGGAGTACGGCGTGGAGCCCCGCGAGCACGAGTGGGACGCGCGCTGGTGGTCGCCGATCGTGAACGCCGAGCACCTCGCCATGCGCGATCGCGCGGCGATGTTCGACCTGACGGCGTTCTGCATCTTCGACGTCGTCGGGCCGCGTGCGCTCGACGTCGTGCAGACGGTCGCGATGCGGCAGATGGACGTCGCGCACGGACGCGTCGTCTACACGCCGGTTCTCTCCCCGAGCGGCGGCTTCAAGTCGGACCTGACGATCATGCGCCTCGACGACGAGAGGTTCCGCGTCGTCACGGGCGGCGCCCACGGGATGGCGGACAAGAAGTGGTTCGCCGACCACCTGCCCGAGAACGGCTCCGCTCACATCGACGACTTGACGTCGGAGATCTGCACGCTCGGTCTCTGGGGTCCGCGCGCGCGCGTCGTGCTCGCGAGCGCCACGAGCGACGACGTCTCGAACGAGGGGCTGCCGTTCGCTCGCTTCAAGACGATCGACGTCGACGGCGTCGACGTCCTCGCCTCCCGCATCTCGTACGTGGGGGACCTCGGCTGGGAGCTGTACGTGCCGGTCGCGGAGGGAGCGCATCTCTGGGACGCGATCTGGGAAGCGGGGCGTCCGCACGGGGTCGTTCCGGCCGGCATCGGCGTCTACGCGACGACCGGCCGGCTCGAGAAGTGCTATCGCGCCTTCGGGTTCGAGCTGGACAACGACTACACGGTCGTCGAGGCCGACATGGCGTGGGGCTCGGTCAAGGAGCAGGACTTCGTCGGCAAGGAAGCCCATGTCTCGCACCGCGAGTCGGAGCCGGTCGCGAAGCTCTGCACGCTCACGATCGAGGCCCACACCTCGAAGAGCGGCGTCAAGCGCTACCCACTCGGTCGCGAGCCCGTGACGCTTCCGGACGGATCGCCGATCATCGACGGGAAGGGGCGCCGCTCGTACGCGACGAGCACCGGCGCCGCGCCCTCGATCGGCAAGCACGTCGTCATGGCGTACCTGCCGCCCGAGCACGCCGCCGAGGGCGAGCAGCTCGCGGTTCAGTACATGTGCGAGCTCTTCCCCGCGACCGTGGCGGTGGTCGGCTCGAGGCCGATCTTCGATCCCGACAACGCGAGAATCCGCTCGTGAGGATCCTCGTCTGCGTCAAGCGCGTGCCGGTCACCGGTGGCCGGATGGTGCTGACCGAGGATGCGCAGGCGCTCGAGACGCGCCACCTTGGCTTCACGATCAGCCCGCACGAGGAGTGCGCCGTCGAGGAGGCGGTACGCCTGGTCGAGGGGCACGGCGGCGAGAGCGTCGTCCTGACGCTCGGCCCGCCCGAGGCGGAGGAGCAGCTGCGCGACTGCCTGGCGATCGGCGCCGACCGGGCGATCCTGCTTCGAACGGACGGCACGGAATGGGATCCGCAAGGGACGGCGCAGGCGATCGTCGCGGCGATCCGCGACGAGGAGCCGTTCGACCTGATCCTCTTCGGGAACGAGTCGGCGGACGCCGGGAACTACCAGGTCGGCATCCGCGTCGCCTACGCGCTCGGTCTCCCCGTTGCGACCGGGCTCAAGAAGATCGAGGTGCGAGAAGGCGCGGTGCGCTGCGAGCGCGACGTCGGCGGCGCACGCGACGTCTACGTCCTGCCGCGGCCCTCCGTCTTGAGCGTGCTCGAGGGACTGAACCTGCCGCGGTATCCGTCCGTGCCGGGACGGCTTCGCGCGAAGTCGAAGCCGCTCGCCGTCGTCGAGCCGTCGCGTCCGCAGCCGAAGCTCGAGAAGCTACGGCTCGTGGTGCCGGAAGGGCAGGGCAAGCAGGCCGAGGTGCTGGGGCACGGTGCCGAGGCGGCGCCGAAGGTGGTCGACGTGCTGCGCGCGTTGGGGCTCGTATGAGCGTCCTCGTCTTCGTCGAGTCCGAGGACGAGCTCTCGCTCCAGGCGCTCACGTTCGCCGGAACGCTCGGCGACGCAAGGGCGGTGACGCTCGACGGGGCCTACGCGCCCGCCGGATGGGCGGCCGCGATCGTCGACGCGTCGGACGGCGCCGACGTGATCGTCGCCGCGGGGAGCGACCGCGGCAACGAGCTTCTGGCTCACGTCGCGACCCGACTCGAGCAGCCGTTCGCGGCGAACGTGACCGCGGTCGATGGCGACGTCGTCACGCGCCTTCGCTGGGGCGGAAGCCTCCTCGAGGAGGCGCGCCTGCACGGATCGCCGCGCATCATGTCGGTCGCGCCGCACGCATACGCCGCCGACCCGGCCGCGGCATCCGTCCCCGTCGAGCGGCTCGAGGTTCCCGCGGACGCCGACGCCTCGGTGCGCGTGCTCGAGCGGGTCGAGGAGTCGGCGGGCGGCGTCTCGCTCCGCGACGCGAAGGTCGTCGTGAGCGGCGGACGCGGCGTCGGCTCGGCGGAAGCCTTCTCCATCCTCGAGGACCTCGCAGCGGAGCTCGGAGCCGCGGTCGGCTGCTCGCGCGTCGTGACGAGCGCCGGCTGGCGTCCCCACACCGACCAGGTCGGCCAGACGGGAACGAAGATCTCCGCCGACCTCTACATCCCGTGCGGGATCAGCGGAGCGACGCAGCACATCGCCGGCGCCAAGGGCGCGAAGAGGGTCCTCGCGATCAACGCCGACCCCGAGGCGCCGATCCTGAACGTCGCCGACTACGCCGTCATCGGCGACCTGCACGAGATCGTCCCCGCGATCACCGCCGAGCTCAGGAAGGCGCGAGCGTCATAGCCCTCGTCGCCGGCGCGATCGCACTGGGAGTCCTCCTCGCCGGCGCGGGTGGGCTCTTCCTGCGGCGCGCCCGTTTCCTCGTCGCGCTCCTTCGGATGGCGAGGCCGACCGGGTTTCGCCGCGACGACGACGTGCCGCGGCGGCTCAGAAACGAAGCCGTGGTCGTCGTCGGGCAGAGGAAGCTCCTTCAGCGGCTCGTGCCAGGTCTCATGCACGCGTTCATCTTCTGGGGGTTCACGGTGCTCCTACCGACGATCGCGATGGCGATGATCGCCGCCGTCGCGCGGGAGCAGACCCTCCCGTGGCTCGGGCACCAGGGCTGGTTCGCGCTTCTCGTCGACGTCTTCGTCGTCCTAGTACTCGTCGGCGTCGCGGCCGCGGTCGCGATCCGGAAGAT
>JALZFU010000347.1 GCA_030861385.1 Actinomycetota bacterium | reverse complement strand
CGACGAGGGCGGTGGAGGGGGAGGGGGCGGAGGTGGCGGCTCGAACGTCTCGGGCACGGTCACGCTGCTCGCCGACTGGACGGGGCCCGAGGGTGAGTCGATCCAGGCCGTGCTCGACAGCTTCAAGGAGAAGAACCCGAACGTCACGGTCAAGTACCGGCCGTCGACGAACCTGACGCAGGATCTCTCGACCGCGGTCGAGGGCGGGAAGCCGCCGGACCTGGCCGCGATCCCGTCTCCGGGTATCGCGAAGGACTACCAGGCCCGCGGTGCCATCAAGCCGATCGAGTTCGCACGGAGCGACGTCGAGGCGAACTTCTCGCAGGACTGGGTCGACCTCGGCTCGATCGACGGGAAGCTGTACGGCGTCTTCTTCAAGGGCGCCAACAAATCGACGGTCTGGTACAACAAGCAAGCCTTCGAGGATGCGGGGATCCAGCCGCCCGAGACGTGGGACGAACTGACCAAGGCGGCGCAGACGCTCAAGGCGTCAGGCGTGCCTGCCTACTCGATCGACGCCGGTGACGGGTGGCCGCTCACCGACCTCTTCGAGAACCTCTACGCCCGAGTTGCGGGCCCGGACAAGTACAAGCAGTTGGCCGACCACGAGATCCCGTGGACGGATGCGTCCGTCAAGGAGACGCTCTCGGTGATGGGCGAGCTCTTCAGGGACGGCGACAACATCGTCGGCGGGACGTCCGGCGCGCTCCAGACGCAGCTCACGAACTCGATCACGGCCGTCTTCACGAATCCGCCCAAGGGGGCCATGACGTTCATCGGCGACTTCGCGCCGGGCGTGGTCGTCGGCCAGATCGAGACGAAGCCGGGGACCGACTTCGACTTCTTCGACTTCCCCCAGATCGGAGACAACGAGGCCATCGTCGGCGGCGGCAACCTGGTCGTCATGTTCAAGGACAGCCCGGCCGCGCAGGCGCTCGTCAAGTACCTGGCCTCGCCCGAGGCGGGCGAGATCTGGGCGAAGCGCGGCGGGTTCTCGTCCCCGAACAAGAACGTATCCGAGGACGCCTACGCCGAGGACACGTACAGGCGGGCCGCGTCCGGGCTCGCGAGCGCGGAGACGCCCGTCGTCTTCGACATGTCCGACCTCGCGCCGGGCGACTTCGGAAGCGCCGACGAGTGGACGATCTTTCAGGGTTTCTTCAAGAATCCGACCGACGTCGACGGGACGGCGCAGAAGCTCGAAACGGCAGCCGCGAAGGCCTACAAGCAGGGCTAGATGACGTCGACGAGCGCGAGCGTCGCGGGGGAATCGCCGGCGGCGATCCCCCCGCCGCGCGCGTCGTTCTGGCGGCGGCACGCGACCGCGCTCGCGTTCCTCGGGCCGGCGCTCTTCATGCTGCTCGTCTGGTACGTCTACCCGACGATCGCGACCGTCGTTCGGAGCCTGTTCTCGGACAGCGGCAACGATCTCGTCTGGTTCGACAACTACAAGCGCGTCTTCACGGACGACGTCATGGTGACCGCGATCAAGAACAACGCGATCTGGGTGGCGATCGTCCCGGCGGCCGTGACTGCGCTCGGTCTCGTCTTCGCCGTCCTCCTCGAGAAGATTCGCTGGTCGGTCGCCTTCAAGTTTGCCCTGTTCGCGCCGCTCGCGATCTCGCTCTTCGCGGCCGGTGTCATCTGGCGCTCGACGATGTACGAGAAGGACCCGTCCGTCGGGGCGATCAATCACGTCCTCGGCGTCGTGAAGGAGGCATTCAGCCCGCCGGGTGTCCTCGCCGAGGCGAAACCGTCGACGAAGGCGCTCGCCGGATCGCCGACGAAGGGTCTCACGCTCGGAAAATCGCTCGCGCCGGGCGACACCGCGCTGCTCGGGCTGACGGCGATCCCGCCGCAAGAAGTCCCACGCGGCGCGAAGCAGGCGGCCGAGCCGGAGCCCGCCTCGGGTGCGATCTCGGGCGTCGTCTGGCGTGACTTCAAGCCGGGGGGCGGGAAGCCGGGGGTCGTCGAGCAGGGCGAGCAGGGACTTCCGGGCGTTACAGTCGAGCTCCGGGACGCGAGGGGCAACACGATCCAGACCGCGGAGACGGAAGCTGACGGCTCCTTCGCCTTCCGGGGTCTCGGCGGCCGGAGCTACAAGGCAGCCATCGGAGCGAAGACGTTCGCCGAGCCGTTCGGCGGCGTCAGCTGGTTGGGCCCGAAGCTGATCACGCCGGCGATCATCATCGCCTACCTCTGGACCGCGGCCGGGTTCGCGATGGTCGTGATCGGCGCGGGGTTGGCCGCGATCCCGCGCGACGTGCTCGAGGCCGCGCGCACGGACGGCGCCAGCGAGTTCCAGGTTTTCCGCCGGGTCACCGCCCCGCTGCTCGCACCCGTGCTCGGCGTCGTCTTCGTGACGCAGATCATCGGCGTCCTCAAGGTGTTCGACATCGTGCTCGCGATCGCGCCGTCATCGAGCCGAAACGACGCGACTGTGCTCGCGTTCGAGATGTGGCGGAAGTCGTTCAGCGGTCAGAACCAGTTCGGCGTCGGAGCCGCGCTCGCCGTCTTCCTGTTCGTCCTCGTGATCCCGATCCTCATCCTCAACATCCGCCGCTTCCGCCGGGAGGCGATGTAGATGGCGACCGCTGCCGCTCCGGCGCGGGAAGCCGCCGTCGTCAAGCGCGAGAGCGCCGCGACCAAGATCGTCCGCCAGGTGTCGCGTGCGCCCGTCCACATCGCGCTCCTGATCGTCGGCCTGCTGTGGCTCGTCCCGACGTTCGGCCTCTTCATCGTCTCGATCTTCGACCCGGCGAAGTCGGCGACCGAAGGCTGGTGGAACATCTTCTCGCATCCGAGCTCGGCCACGCTCGAGAACTACAGGCACCTGTTCTCGAACGACCAGATCGTCGGCGCGATAAAGGTGACTGCGCTCGTCACGGTCGGCGCCACGATCCTGCCCGTGATCATCGCCGCGCTCGCCGGGTACGCGTTCGCGTGGATCGAGTTTCCCGGCCGGGATTGGTTCTTCGTCGGCGTGATCGCGCTGCTTGCTCTCCCGATCCAGATGGCGCTGATCCCGATCTTCCGCCTCTACACGACGCTCGGGATCTACGACACGATCATCGGCCTCATCCTCTTCCATACGGCGTTCGCGCTCCCGTTCGCGATTTTCCTCCTGCGAAACTTCTTCATCGGGATACCGAGAGACTTGATGGAGGCGGCGCGTATCGACGGCGCCTCCGAGATGCGCATTTTCTTCCGTCTGATCCTGCCGCTCGGGCTCCCGGCCGTCGCGTCGCTCGGGATCTTCCAGGTCCTCTTCGTCTGGAACGACCTGCTCGTCGGCCTGACGCTCGCGCAGGACAACCAGCCGCTCGCGCCGGTGATCGCGGCCCAGCTTCGCCAGTTCAGCTCGAACCTCGACCTGATCGCGCCGGCGGCGTTCTTCTCGCTGATCGTGCCGCTCACGATCTTCCTGGCGTTCCAGCGCTACTTCGTCCAGGGGCTCCTCGCCGGCTCGGTCAAATAGGGCCGGCGGCCGATCCGTGAGCGGCTCGCCAACCGGCGCGCCGATCGCCGCCCTCGCGGCGCGAAGCGTCGAGGTGATCCTCGAGAACCAGGCCGAGACGGGCGCGTACGTCGCTTCGCCGAGCCTCCCCGCCTACCGGTTCAGCTGGTTCCGCGACGGGGCGTTCATCGCAGACGCGATGAGCCGCGCCGGCGAGCGCGGAAGCGCGGAGGAGTTCTTCGGCTGGTGCTCGGCGATCGTCTCGGGCAGGCGGGGTCGGATCGAAGAGCTCGTCCGCCGTCACCGGGCGGGCGAGCCGATCGACCGAAGCGAGCACCTGCACTGCCGCTACACGGTCGACGGGCACGAGTTCGAGGGCAAGTGGGCGAACTACCAGCTCGACGGCTACGGTCTCTGGCTCTGGTCGCTCGGCGCTCATGCCGAGCGAAGCGGCGCGAACCTCGCTCCGTACGCCGAGGCGGCGGCCGAGAGCGTCCGCTACCTCGCCGAGTTCTGGGCCGAGCCGTGCTACGACTGGTGGGAGGAAAGGTGGGGCCTCCACACAGCGACGCTTGCGTCGGTCTACGCCGGGCTTGCGGCGGCCACCGCGTGGGAAGAGCTTCCTCTCGCAGTACGTGACGAGGCCGCGAGCGCGGCGAGCGCCGTCATCGACGCGGTGGGCTCCAAGGCCCTCACCTGCGATCGCCTGAGCGCCGAGGTCGGGGACTCACGCCTCGACGCGAGCATCCTCGCCTGTGCGACCCCGCTTCGTCTCGTCTCGCCCGACGACCCGCGCCTGGCCGCGACCGTTCGCGACCTCGAGGCCGAGATCGCCCACGTCGGCGTGCACCGCTATCCCGGCGACACGTACTACGGCGGCGGCGAGTGGCTCCTCCTCGCGGCGCTCCTCGGCTGGTGGTACGAGGAGGTGGGGCGGGAGGACGACGCCTGGGCGCAGCTCGAATGGGTCGCAGCGCAGGCGTCGCCGTCGGGCGACCTCCCCGAGCAGGTCGCGACGCACGTCTTCGACGAAGGCGCGCTCGCGCGCTGGGAACGCCGCTTGGGCCCGTCCGCCTCGCCTCTCCTCTGGTCGCACGCGATGTTCCTGATCCTCGCGCTCGAACTCGGCCTCGACCCTCCGGCCGCCGCGTGAGCGGGCCCCGCCGAGTGGATTTCGCCTCAGCGGGGTCGAACAGAATCAGCTCGCGGTGCGACGCGCCGCGGTCCGTCCGAGGAGTGGAGCACCCTTACGCGATCGGGGGACATTACGAGTCCGCCGTCGCCGGTTTGCAGCGGTCGCCTGGTTGGAAACGCGGCCGGCCTCGCTCCCGCCAACAACGCGCCGATTTTGGCCCGAGCCACCGAATAGCATCTGTTTTTTGTCGACGTTTTCCGCTAGGCTCCCGTTTCGCCCGGAAAGACCGCCGGTCGAATTCATCCCGACGCTCGCGCAGGAGGAAACATGGCAAGAAAAACGGTTCTCGTATCCGACATGTCCGGCAAAGAGATTCCTGACGGCAAAGGTGCGACGATCCGGATTACGTTTCGCGACGCGCGCAAGGGCGTCCGGGAGCTCGACGTGACAGACGAGGAGGCGGAGCGCCTCGGCGGCCGCTCGGTCGCGCGCCGCGGTCGTCGCCCAAAGGCCGCCGCAACATCGTAAGAAAACCGCGCTAATTCGGCCTATCACCGGCACTCCGGGCGGCGGGAGGCGACCGGGCCTGGGTCTAGAATCGACGCGTGGGTCTCTCCCTCGTCGTCGGTCCGGCGAACGCCGGGAAGGTCGCGCTGCTTCTCGACCAGTACGTCGAGGCGACCGACCGCGACCCGGTGCTCGTCGTCCCGAACGGGCCGGACGTCGAGCGGATTCAGCGCGACCTCCTCGAGCGGTCGCCAGCGCTCCTCGGCGGTTCCATCGGGACGTTCGACGACCTCTTCGAGCAGATCCTCCGCCGTCGCACGGACAACAGAAGGCGGATCGGAGAATCGCAGCGCCGGCTCCTCCTCACGCGCGTCGCCCGAAGCGCCGCCTTGAACGGGCTCGCGGCGTCGTCGCGCTTTCCGGGGTTCACGGACGCGCTCGGCGGCGCGATCGTCGACGTCCAGTCCGCGCTGCTCGAGCCCGACGACCTTGCGGGACCGCTCGCGGACCTCCTCGCCCGTTACCGGATGGAGCTCGACCGCCTCGGCCTCGCCGACCGCGAGGGCGAGCGCGCGCTCGCCGCAGAGCTCGTCGCGACCGACCTCGCCGCGTGGGACGGCCGGCCGGTCTTCGCGTACGGGTTCGAGGACCTCACGGGCGTGCAGTGGCGGCTCGTCCACGCGCTCGCCGGGCGGACCGACGTTACCGTCTCCCTTCCGTACGCGCCCGGCCGCCCCGCTTTCGCGTCGCTCGCCCGTACCGCCGACGATCTCGCTGCGCTGGCCGACGGTCGCGTTCACGAGCTTCTCGCGCGCGACTGGTACGACGCCCCGGCGCTCCCGCACCTCGAGCGCGCGCTCTTCGCGGACCGACCGGCTGTGACGGATCCGCCCGCGCTCGGCGGCGCCGTCCGGTTCCTCGAGGCGGCGGGGTCTCGCGGGACTCTCGAGCTCGTCGCCGAGGAGATCCTCGACCTCCTGCGCGGCGGGACGCGCCCCGAGACGATCGGCGTCGTCTGCCCGTCGCTCGAGCGCTGGCGGTCGTCGATCGAGACCGTCTTCGGCACGCTCGGCGTCCCCTACGACCTCGAGGGCCACGTCCGCCTGCCCGAGACGCCGTTCGGGCGCGCGCTGCTCGCCCTGCTGCGTTTTGCGTGGCTCGGCGGCGGCCGGCGCGAGCTGTATGCGTTCCTCCGCTCGCCGTACTCCGGCTTCGGGCGCACGAACGTCGATTTCCTCGAGGGACGCCTGCGCGGGCGAGCCGTCGAGCGCGGCGACCGGACGGAAGAGGAGACCGTCCGGCTGCGCGACGGGCAGCCGATCCCCGCGCTCGAGACTCTGCGCACCGGCCCGCCGCTGGACGCTGTC
>JALZFU010000340.1 GCA_030861385.1 Actinomycetota bacterium | reverse complement strand
TTCGTGACCGAGCCCGTGAAGCCGTTCCTGGACGTGGTCATCGTCTCCTCCCAGATGCACGTGTACATCTCGCAGACCGATCGAGGCGAGATCCTGATCGGCGCCGAGATCGAGCCGTACACGACGTACAAGGGGCAGTCGACCTTCCCCTTCCTCGAGTACTCGGCGCAGCACACGCTCGAGCTCTTCCCGCAGCTCGAGACGATCAAGGTGCTCCGCCAGTGGACGGGGCTCTGCGACCTCTCGCCCGACTACAGCCCGATCCTCGGGAAGACGGAGGTCGAGAACTTCCACGTCTCGGCCGGCTGGGGGACGTACGGCTTCAAGGCCGCGCCGATCGTCGGGACGACGCTCGCCGAGCTGGTCGCGACCGGCCGGACGCCGCGCCTGATCGAGCCGTTCGCGCTGGAACGCTTCTACCGTGACCAGTTAGTGTCCGAACTCGCCGCTGCCGCGGTTTCGCATTGATGGCCACGCAGATGCCCTCCAGCCTCGAGATCGCCCAGGAGGCGGAGCTTCGCCCGGCCGCCGAGATCGCGGAAGAAGCGGGGCTCGAGGCGAACGAGTACGACCTGTACGGCCGCTACAAGGCGAAGGTCGATCTCTCCGTCCTCGACCGCCTTGCCGAGCGGCCGGACGCGAAGCTGATCGACGTCACCGCGATCACGCCGACGAAGGCGGGCGAGGGGAAGACGACGACCTCCGTCTCGCTGACGCAGGGGCTGGGGGCTATCGGCAGGAGGCCGGTTTTGTGTCTCCGCGAGGCCTCCGTCGGACCCGTCTTCGGGATCAAGGGCGGCGCGGCCGGCGGCGGCTACGCGCAGGTCGTCCCGATGGAGGACCTGAACCTCCACTTCACCGGCGACATCCACGCGATCGGGGCGGCGAACAATCTCCTCGCCGCGCTCCTCGAGGCCCATCTCCTGCACGGGAACAGGCTCGGGATCGATCCACTCACGGTCACGTGGCGCCGCTGCGTCGACATCAACGACCGCGCGCTCCGCCAGATCGTGGTCGGCCTCGGCGGGCGGACGAACGGGTACGTGCGTGAGACGGGGTTCGACATCACCGCCGCCTCGGAGGTGATGGCGATCGTCGCCGTCGCCCGCGACCTCTTCGACCTCCGCGAGCGGCTAGGACGAATCACGGTCGGGTATACCTGGGAGGGCGAGCCCGTAGACGCGGAAAAGCTCCGGGCGGCGGGGGCGATGACCGTCCTCCTGAAGGACGCGATCAAGCCCAATCTCGTTCAGACGCTCGAGGGTCAGCCGGCCTTCCTCCATTGCGGCCCCTTCGCCAACATCGCCCACGGAAACAACTCGCTCGTCGCGACGCGCGTCGGGCTGAAGCTCGGCGACTACTGCGTCACCGAGTCGGGCTTCGGCGCCGACATGGGGATGGAGAAGTTCTTCGACATCGTGTGCCGCGTCGGCGGCCTTCGCCCGAACGCGGTCGTCCTGGTCGCGACCGCGCGGGCCTTGAAGCACCACGGCGGCGATCCCGACGGGGGCGTCGAGGCCCTCGAGCGGGGGGCCGCCAACATGCAGCGCCACCTCGGGATCGTGAAGGAGTTCGGCCTGAACGCGGTCGTCGCGATCAACCGATTTCCCGGCGACACCGACGAGGAGGTCGACGCGGTGAAGAGGCTCGCCGTCGAGGGCGGCGCCATGGGGGCCGAGGTGAACGAGGCGTTCGAGCGCGGCGGCGAGGGCGCGGCGGCGCTTGCGGAGGCGGTCGTCGCGGCGGCGGAAGCGCCCTCGAACTTCCGCCCGCTCTACCCGCTCGACGACCCGATCGACGCGAAGGTCGAGGCGATCTGCCGTCGCGTCTACGGCGCCGACGACGTCGTCTTCCTCCCGCCCGCCCAGCAGGCGGTCGAGCGCTTCAACGCGGTCGGATTCGACAAGCTCCCGATCTGCATGGCGAAGACGCACCTCTCGCTCTCGCACGACCCCTCGCTCCTGAACGCGCCCACGGGCTTCACGGTGACGGTGCGCGACATCCGCCAGTACACGGGCGCGGGGTGGCTCGTCCCACTTCTCGGCGATATGCAGACGATGCCCGGCTACGGAAGCGAGCCGGCCGCGTTCAACGTCGACATCGACGAGAACGGCCGCACCGTCGGGCTGTTCTAGCCGCGCGGCCCGCGCGGCTGCACCCCTGAGAAGCTACGCGCGATGACCCTCGCCGAGCTCGCCGTCACGGTCTCCGTCCTCGCGGCGCTCGGACTCGTCGCGAGTCGGATCGGCCTCTCCGCGATTCCCGCGTACCTCCTCGCCGGCTTGCTGCTCGGCCCGAACGAGCCGGAGGCGCTCGCCCTCATCCGGCCCTCGGAGGTCACCGACTTCGTGGCGGAGTTCGGGCTCGTCTTCCTCCTCTTCTTCCTCGGCCTCGAGTTCAGTCTCGGCCGGATCGTTCGCAGCGGACGGCATCTCGGCCTCGGCGGCGTCATCGACCTCGTCGCGAACGCCGGCCTCGGCCTCGTCGTCGGAGTGGCGGTCTTTGGCTTCAGCTTCGGGGCGATCGTCCTCGCGACCGCGGTCTACGTCTCTTCGAGCGCGATCACGGCGAAGGGCCTGATCGACTTCCGTCGCCTCGCCGATGACGAGACGGACCTCGTGCTCGCGATCCTGATCTTCGAGGACCTCGTGCTTGCGTTCATGCTCGGGCTTGCGGCGGGCGGCGGCAGCGAGACGACCGAGACCGCGGCGCTCGTCGCGAAGGCGCTCGCCTTCATCCTCGTCTCCCTCGCCGCTTCGCGGTGGCTGTCCCGGACGCTCGACCGACTACTCGACGCCCTACCCCGCGAGTTCTTCCTCCTCTTCACGGTCGCCTTCGTCGTCGGGATGGCCGCGCTCGCCGAGGAGCTGGGACTCTCGGAGGCGATCGGCGCCCTGATGGCCGGAGTCGTGCTCGCCGAGACATCCGTGCGAGAGGAGATCGAGGAACGCTTCTTCAGCGTTCGCGACCTCTTCGCCGCGCTCTTCTTCTTCGTGTTCGGCCTCTCGATCGATCTCGGCGCGTTCGGCGACGTCGGGTGGTTCCTCGCGCTCGCCGTCGCCCTGACGCTGATCGGGAAGGTGGGAGGAGGCTACGTCGCGGGGCTCGTCGGAAGGTTCACGAGCCGCCAGAGCCTGAACGTCGGCATCGCGCTCGTCGCACACGGTGAGTTCACGATCATCCTCGCTCAGGTCGCGGCCGCGAACCCGGAGATCGCGGCTGAGGATCGCGCGGACCTGACCGCGTTCGCCGGCCTCTACGTGCTCGTGACGGCCACAATCGGGATCGGGCTCATGAAGGAGTCGAAGCGGATCGGCCGGCTGCTCTTTCCGCCGCCTAGACTTGCGAAGGGGACGTAGCCATGCCGATCGACCTGCGTGAAACTCGCCTGCCGGGTATCGGCAGCAAGTACACGTTCCGGCTCGCGAGCGGAGGACGGCTCGCCGTCATCCTGCACAACGACGGGCGACGCGAGGTCTACTTCTTCCGCCATGCCGCCGACGAGGACCCGAAGGCTGTGATCGACCTCGACGACGACGAGGCGCGCCAGCTCGGCGCCATCCTCGGCGGCGCCTACGAGCGGCCGAAGATCGTCGAGGACCTGGAGATGGCGCTAGGCGAGCTCCTGATCGAGTGGGTTCCGGTCCCGGATAGGAGCCCCTGGATCGGAAAGTCGCTCGCCGAGTGCGGATTTCGGGCGAAGACGGGCATCACGGTGATCGCCATCCTTCGGGAACCGGAACCGGTGACGGGCGCCCAACCGCACGACGTGATCGAGCGGGGCGACACGCTCGTTACCGTGGGGAAGGCGGGCCAATACGCCGCCTTCCGCCGCCTCCTCGCCGGGGAAGAGGCCGAGGCGCGCGCTTGACGGTGTTGTGAGACAAGCGGCGCGAGATAATCGCGCCCGTGACGACCGTCCAGACGTTCCTCGAGCAGCGGCTCGACGAGTACCTCGAAGAGGTGGCCTCGGAGAAGCCGGCGCCCGGAGGCGGCTCGGTCGCGGCGCTCGTCCTCGCGATGGCGGCCGGACTCGTCGCGATGGCCGCTCGTTTCTCGCTCGACCGCTGGAACAAGGCCGAGGAGGTCGTGGAGCGCGCCGACGCCCTCCGCCACCGGGTGGCGCCGCTCGCTCCCGCGGACTCTCAGGCCTACGAGGAGGTCCTGACGGCGATGCGCCTCCCGAAGCACCTCGAGCCGGAGGTGAGGAACGCGGCGATCGGACACGCGCTCGCGCGAGCGGCCGAGATCCCGCTCGAGATCGCAAAGGAGGCAGCCGAGGTAGCGACCCTGGGGGCTCTCGTCGCCGAGCGCGGCAACCCGAACCTCCGCGGGGATGCGGCGGCGGCCGCCGTGCTCGCCGCGGGCGGAGCCCGGATCGCTGCGCACCTCGTCGCGATCAACCTCGGCACGACCGAGCGC